>JABJBS010000357.1 GCA_018668695.1 Deltaproteobacteria bacterium | reverse complement strand
CATGAAAGATGCTTGGCAAAATCATGGTGGTATATTCAATCTCACCGGCAACGGTGTAGAGTCCTCCCCATTCGTGGAAGTCGTCGTCTGCGGTCATATAGATACTTCGCGGGATGACTGAAGAGCGATTGAATAAAAATTTCGGCATCTGACGAATACCGTAATTGCTCATATAAGCGCGTTCGTATTTATCGTCTTCGGTTTGCTCCAAACGATTCGCAACAAAAAACAGTGCCTTCCCAAAAAAATAATCGGGAAACTCTGTTAAAAAAGTATAGGTGTGTGCCTGCCCAACAGCTTCCATTTGCTGGCGATAACGCGCCGTGACTGGATAGACCTTAGGGATTTTGGTGGTGGTACCACTGGACTGTCCCCAATAAATAATCTTGGAACGTGTTAAGAGGGACTCACCGGTTCGGTAACTCTCGGCAATGGTGTCTTTATAGTCGTTGTAAACGGATAACGGAAAATCCGCGAGCTTTGGCGATGGGCCAGGGCGATGTTCAAGCCAGTGCTTCGAACCTCCTACCTCGTCCCATATATCATCCCACAAGCGCTTTGTTGCGGCCTGTGGATCTCGGGTATCTCTTAGAAAGGCCTTATGAGCTTTTCTAAATGCTAGATAGATAAGACGTGTGGTAAAACGCATGGTTTATGATTCAAGAGGCGGAAGGTTATGTCAAATCATTACTGGAACACGAAAGTCACCAGAGATTCTTACCCACGATGAGGCCCGTTCCTATCCACTCGGCGGCACCTGCGTTCTGAGTTGAGCCATCCGAGTTTTCGATGGATGTCTGCACGTGGAATTGGGGAACCGCTTGGGAGCAGTCCACTTTAAAGCTGAGGTGAATGGCATCGCCTGCGTTTACGGAAACCGGGTTGTTGACGGTGCGTATGTACATAATGCCCCAGCTCGTGATGTTGGTTAGAGCATCAAGTTGCCCCTTGGAACCCAGGTCGGCCATGGGCGCCATATAAAATCCAGAGTACACCCCGTCTTGCTCTACCGGATAGACGACGGTGTTATTTTGCTGGAGTCCCTCCTCAGTGGCCGACCAGCTTTCGCATTCTTTCGGCTGCGACAGATACATAGGCTTTCCCTCGGCGGCTTGCAGGGGAGGGTTACAGACGCACTGAACGTTGGGCGTGGTAATCATCGTGGGTTCGCCACCAAACAGAGTCGAAATGATGCGATCGGAGAAGTTTGTAAACGGGGCAGGGTCCTGCACTGGCACCGCGAGTGTGGAAACCCGTTGCGGGATGATGACACTGTTTGGTTGCAAAAACCTCCTACGCGCGTCGGCAACGAATTTAGGAAACCCTTCGTCGGAGGCAATGGTGCCAATAATTTCATGAACCAATCCGTTTAGCTGGTACGATTGGTCGAGCTCTACATCCTGAGAAATCCCATGAATGAGGGTGAGCTTATCTTGTAGCGTTGAATCTGAATCTCTCAGCTTCTTAGCGTAGCTGTAGGAGGCATGGTTGCCTTCGATGGCCACAACTTTTTTGGCACCGTTTTCGAGAGCGAGACGCGCCAAGGGCATATGCTTGCCGGTGCCTATATCAAGCAATGTTCTGTCTTTCGGGAATTCCTGCAGGCCCCTTGTATAGGCCTTCATACGCTCTTCATCGTAAAGCATAATCCAATAAAAAAGATTCCCGTAGGTATTGAGCATCTCTTGTACGCTTGTGCCATCTTTCTCAATTGGTGGCCCAAACATCACTACATTGGCTTTATTCTGCAAGAAGTACCAAAGCATCGCCATGGGTTTGGCCGCCCAGTCGTAGCAGTAAGCACATCGTATGGTGACGTACAAAGACGCGTATGCGAGCAGAGGCAGAGTGAGTAGGAGCAGGTGGGAGCTAAGCATTCTCTCGACCTTTAAGTTACGGCATCACGTCCTCTGAGAGGGCATGCCTCAACTATAATCCAGATTGCCGCGATTACCAACTCACGGCTTCGAGTGAAGTAGATAGGTTGGCCCTCCTATTGGGTTCAGTGCCCGCCAAATCCCCATAAGAATAGGCTGTTGCGTATCCATCGAATCTCGAAAATCATCGATTACGGGGTTACTGGCGCGAGCAGTGTGGGGGCAGGACTTCTTTGATTCAGGAAATTATGGCGGGGCAGGTGGCTATGGACGACGAGGCACAAATCAAAATAGTCACCATTTTGTTCACGGATCTCAAAGGCTTTACGGGGGTTTCAGCAAAGCTTGGGCTCTGAACGGTGGGTGAGTTGTAAAACGTATTATTTTATCACCATGAACGAATGAGTTTTAAACTACGTGCATGGGTATTCATCAGGGTGAAGCGGTTGTGGGTAATTTGGGGACCGACCAGCGCATGGATTACACCTGCATTGGGCCTTCCGTAAACCTTGCGTCTCGAATTGAGACATCTTGCAAGCCCGGCCGGGTGTATGTTTCGGAGCCTGTTTTTGGCGGTGATGTATACAAGCTAGAAAGCGACGGATATGTTCGCCCAACCTATGATAATTGGTATTGCAATAAAGAGGATATGTCAGCATCAAAATTTGCCAAGCTCAGCCATGAAAAATCTTTGCAGTATTTGGAAAGTTATAATGAAGGTGGAGACTCGAATATTCGATATGTTTTGGTCATCGATGCTTAGTGTTTTTTCGCCGAACACTTCAAAAAAATACCACTAGATTTGTAAGACTAGTCAGGGAAATCGAGTAACACCAACTCTTCAGTTCGGACGGTGCCTGTTGTTTCTCTAATCCGGCGGCTACAGACCTTGTTTCGGTCATAGACTACTTAGCTAACCCATTATTGAGAGCACAAGTTTTTCAGTGTGCAAATCATGATATTTATACAATTTTTTCTTGGATGTTGTGTATCCGGAATAGGCCTAGTAGTTGTTGGCGTTTGTTGATTTAATGGCATTGAAGAGGAATTACCTACACTGATGGAAAGCGGTCACGGGTTTATTTAGTTTATCGCTGGTTTACCTGATTGCAGACATTGCCTTTGGTGTGAATCGATTGGATAGTTTTTTTCCTCGGTACCTAGGCACTTGTTTGGGTGATTGTTCATATTAACCACATGGAAGACGATTGTTGTGTGCGGTATTACAGGCATATTTTTAGTACCGCAGGAACAATACCCAAAGCATGGAAGGTCCGAACGTTCTTCTCTAAGAGAATATCGAACTGATGTTGAGAACATGCTCCGCGCACTGTCGCACAGAGGACCGGATGGTAGCGGTATAGCCATTCGAGATACGGCCATCTTAGGCAATGCTCGATTGGCCATCACTGATTTACGAGAAGATGCGGCGCTCCCGTGGTCTCGGAGAAACGACCCCAGCGGGGCCTGCCTAGCCTACAATGGTGCCTTGCTAAATGGCGCAGATCTTAGGGCCCGTTTAATCGGTCATGAATTTCGAAGCTCATCCGATGCAGAAGTTGTATTTGCGTGGCTCTCAAAGTACGGTGCGGCCGGTGTGAGCGACCTTGTCGGGCACTTTTCACTCGCCTTTTTTGACCCTCATGGCCGTTCTTTTTTAGCCCGCGACCTCTATGGGCCCCGACCACTTTTTTACGTCATTCATCGAGGCGCTTTATATTTTGGTTCTGAACTAAAGGCGTTAGTCCAAGTGCCAGGTATTTCGGTTCAGCCTAATATTTCTGGACTCGCCGATTTTTTAACTTTGGCTTATATACCCGGTGAGCAAACCGCATTCGAAAACATATGGGAACTCGAAGCTGGTCACATTTTATATATTGACGAGCTTACTCCTTGGCGTTTTGCAGATCATCATTTCGATGAAGTAACGGATCTCTCGTTTGATGAAGCGGTTGGGCAGGTTCGCGATGCGATGGTGCGTTCGGTGGCGGATGCGGTGGATGTTGACGCTCCTATCGGTTCGACGCTCTCTGGTGGTATTGATACCAGTAGTATTGTTTGTATGGCTGCTCGTCACATCCCGAAACTGAAAACCTATTCAATTCGGATGGGTGAAAAGTCGTTCGATGAGTCTGTTTACCAGCGGATGGTAGCTAAACACGTGGGTGCACAGCACCGAGAAATAACGGTTGGTCCCGAAGACGTACTCAAGAGATGGTCTGAAACGGTTCAAGCTCTCGATGAGCCGCTGGGGGATGGAGCGGCGATACCAAGTTATATTCTGGCCGATATCGCTAGCCAAGAGGTTAAGGTTCTGCTTTCTGGGGAGGGTGGAGATGAGGTATTTAATGCTTATGAAACTCATGGCGCAGCACTTTTTCGCAGTGGTTACCGTCGCTGGGTTCCTGGAGCCATAAGGACAGTGGTCTCCCGGCTGGTTCATCAGTTGCCTGTTCGTCACCATAAGTTGAGCTTTGATTTTGTCGCTCGGCGAATCGTCGACGGCTGTGAGATGGATGTTTGCGCCGCTCATGTTCATTGGAGGCATTGTCTACCACCGAATTATAGAGAAGGAATTTTTCCGGGTTTTGTGCCCGAACGACCCGAGCGTTGGTTTGAGAAGACGTTTGACCGAGTTCGGGCACATTCCGACATAGACAGAATAAGTGCCGTCGATCTAGAGCACTTTCTCGTAGGTGATCTGATGGTGAAGAATGACCGAACTTTTATGGCACATGGCATCGAGGGACGTTTTCCATGGCTGGACCAAAGGCTTGGTCGCTTGATGCGTACTATGCCGCATCGCTGGCGTATTCGTTCTGTGTTAGAGCGTCGATTTTTGGAAAAAAAAGCCATCGAGCCATTTGTTCCCAAACAGATTCTAAGAAGGACCAATATGGGGTTGGAAATGCCACACAGCGGCTGGTTCAAAGGTCCATGGCGACCCTGGTTGGAATCCATGTTGCACCGAGATCGGGTTCGGCAGCTCTCTTGGCTGAACCCTGTGATGGTCGAGGAAATCATGGGTTTGCACTTGGCAAATAAACAGGATTACGGGCGGTTGCTTTGGTGTTTATGCAATCTTGTTGAGTGGCACGAACAATATATTCAGGGGTAAGTGGTGCGTACAGGGATAGCGGTGGTAGCAGTTTCGTGTTGGGTGCTGTTCGGGCTCGGGGGCTTACTGGGCGTAGACTCGCTGCAAGAGATTTTACTGACGGTCTTGAGCGGGTCTTGGATCCTACTTTATCGAATCTTTAATCATGAGACAGCTTCTCGTTGGTTACTTCGCGGCATAATTTTTTCATTGCTTGGATGTTTGTTGCTTGCGTTTGTGGTTGAGGCTGATGAGTCAGGACCTGTCGCTTCTACGATTTTTTTTGGGAGCATGTTTATTGTCGGTTTGATGTTCGCCCTCTTTAAAGCTTCTCGATTACTTAGTTTTGTTTTGCTCCTTTCGTTGATGCCACTGGTTTTGGTCCACGGCTTGGCCGTGCCTATTTGGTCGATGTCGCTTACGGTGATGGCTTTTCTTTGTGTTGGGTTTCATAAACGATTTCCAAGGTACGCCGAGGTCTTTGCCGTTATTTTTACCGTTTTTGTGATTTATCGTCTTCCTCTCTGGCATTGGGTAAACCTCACATTTTTTGTTTTATGCGGTTGCCTTTTATTCTTCTCGGTTCGGCTCAATTTCACCAGGCGTGAAATGGTCGTGGTGATGTTTGCATTGGTGGTGACTTCGCTATGGGATGTCCGTGCGTTTGGACCACCTATCTGGTCAGGAGCAAAAGACGGTGTGGCATTGTTGGACGAAGTCACAGAATTTGCTCCTGACAAAAGGATGGAAACATTTTGTTACCGTGATGAGTATGTGACCACGCCCCACCTTGGTTCCACGTATGCCTCCTTTGCATCACGTAGAAATGGCGAGTGGACCCACCGTGTTCAAGAGATGGGTGGTGAGCTACCAGACCATTCCCTGGTTAACGAAGGTGTTTGGTGGTTTGTGGATTCTAGCAGTCGAGCGTTATCGCGGCAAAATATGGCTACCGGTAAGCGAGATATTATTTCCGATGAAGTGACGCCCTACAATGTCTTCCACATGAATTGGGGTAATCACGAGCACTCGGTTTTGATAACGCACGACCGGTTGGCATCTTGTACGGAGGTCGAGTTGGCAACGGGAAAGGTGAATGACTACCTTTATAGACAATTCCCACTTGTTCTCGGAGCGGAGTGCAGTGCACAAGGCGCAGATAGGCTGGTGCGTAGTTATATGAAGGATGTGTTTAAACGCCGAGTTGATATCTTTGATAAGGTGACACGCCGGGTTATCAAATTCGTGGATCTGCCGGATTTCTCGCCTTATCATCAACACGAATTTTGGAAGTCGCAAGGTTTGATACTCGTTCCTGAATTTGTATCGGGAGCCATAGTCGCGTTGGATGACTCAGACCTAACGCCAAAGGACTATTATCACGCGGAGCCCGGCCTGCGTGGAGTATTGGCAGGTGATGGGTGTGGTTTTAATGACCGCTTCTATGCATGGTCCTATTCCACTGGAACTATATACGAGTTTACGAGGTCATCGTTTTCTCCCACTCGGCAGTGGAATACTGGGCCTATCTTGCGCACGATAAATTGGGATTGTGATTGCAGAGGTCTGGTTGCCGCGGCTGCCAACGGGGTTTTTCGAATTGAGTTTTAGTTGAGGCCAAGTCTTTGGCGCCAATGACCAAGGACCGTTAAGCCCCAGAGCATTCTCGGGGAGTAACTTCCGGGATGCCGATGATGAAGCTCCCTGATTTCGGTTGGTGAGATGATATTTTGCTCTGCGAGAAAGGATTGTCCGTTGTTGGCCCAGGAGAATAATTCTTCTCGGCGTGGGGAGGATTGAAAGTATGAATTCACAGGAAAGCCAAACCCATGTTTTTTATCAAAGAGTAGACGTAAAGATGAACTGCCATTAAATCGTTTGCTAACGGCACGACGCAGTGGCAATTTGAGACCCCATTCTAGAACTCTTTGTTCCCATTGATGCCCGAAGCCATTCCACCAGCGCCAATCCAGAAAAGGACTCCTGGCTTCGATGTTGTTTGCCATACTGGCGGTATCCAGTTTTCTCAGCAGGCAGCTTGCAAGCCAGCCATTCATATAGAGTTGCAGGAGTTCTTCTGTTGTTTGGCTCTGAGCCGATCCGGCGGGAATTCGAGTAGAGGATAATTCCGGGTCTGGCGAGAGCCAGATTCTATGCTTGTTTACCAAGGTATGATGCCTAGCAGCTCTGTGCCGAATGATGCGTGTTGATAGTGAGAAATACCTACTCTTCGAGCCACGACTTACAAGGCAATGCATGGGTGACGGCATTGTAGGCACTCTTTGGGCAATGAATGTCTCGTATCCTGCAAATAATTCGTCAGCGCCGTCTCCTGTGAAAACGACACGACCCAATTTGGATGCAGCGTTCATGGCGGCATAAGTGGGGATAATAGATGGGTCTATGAATGGATGGTCAATGGAACTCAGAATGTCATCCAGGTGCAGATCGCAGACCTCATGGCTTAAAATCGTCTCATTCAGTTTGAACCCTAGCGATTTGGCGATTCGGCGTGACTTCCGACTTTCATCATAGGAGCTTGACGTCGGCATTGAATATGAGACGTTTTGGGCAATGACCTGACTTGAACTGGGGAAGAATGAACCCAAATAGGAAGAATCTAGGCCGCCGCTTAATAGAAGCTGAGTTTGATTTTCGTAGGTATGAGACTGATGCGTATTGAGGGTTGTTGTCATCATATCGTCGAGGCTGACTTGCTGGCTACTTGGGTTTAACGAATCGCGGAGCTTCCAGTAGGTAAATTGAGTGTAATGGTTGTGGCGGTAGGTCCGTAGCTGAGCGGGTTCAATAGCCTGGATATCCTTGAAAAGCGTATCCGGTGACCGTACATATCCATCTATCAACCATTCGGCGAGGGCGTCCTGAGAAATAGCGGGTTCGATAATTCCGAATTTTCGTAAAGTTTCGACAAGCCAATCTACACGTGAGGCAAAAACGATGTATGAGTTTCGGTGATAAACGTATAGAGGCTTTTGCCCAAAATGGTCTCGAAAAAGCGTAAGTGTTTGCCCGTCCCAAATCGCTCCCGCAAACGGGCCAACGGATTTTGCCAACACTTCAGCCAGGTTTATCGGTTTTTCTTGCCAGTGCTTAATAAACTCCCAGCCATCGGGAGGACCCAGAGAGCTTGTTGGCGCTTGGGCGGACTGGGTTAGGTTTAAGAATTCGCCATTGTAGACCATGGCGTTATCGCCGAAGAGAAGGGGTTGCTGATTCTCGTCCTTATGGCCTGATACGGCCATGAGCTGATGAACTAAATGACAGGTCCCATCGCTCCAAAAGGTATCACTATCGGGCCCGCGATTGGGTTGGTCATTAAGGACCGTCCTAAAGACATTTTCCGCTATAGAACGGGGAACGGCTTTGCTGATGAGTCCAATAAATCCACACATAGATTACTTATTGGGCCTGGTGATGACCGAGTGCAAGCTTGGCGGAGGACAGTTTTGAAGAGAAGCTCTATTACTCTTCGAATATTTTTGAGCCCATTGAAGGATGCGGAGAACCTGATAGGGAGCACCTAGAAATTTGGTGACCCGGTAGTGAGATTGGCCGAATCGCCTTGGTATCTCACGGTAGCGAAAATTCTTAAAGTCTAATGGACACATTGTTGGCAGTGCATTGGCGCGGGCTATAATGGGTAGATACCTATGAAAGTATTGAAGGTTCTTAGGGAGTTCTCTTAGGAGTTTGCTCGGGTAGATGGCGGTTGTGCAGCCAAAGTCTGGGATATTTAATCCTGTACACAGCCGTAATAATCGATTGCCTGATTTTCTGATTATATTCTCGTGGGCTCTGTGTGCCGGTCGTTGAGTTCGTTGTCCCTTAAGGATGGTTAGCTTTCTGGGATTTTGAGCAACTGCCAATTGATAGCACTGAATCATTCGTCGAATGGTATCAAGCTCAATTTGGAAGTCTCCATCGAGAAACATTACGTGGTTGGTCGTGACATGTTTTAAGCCGCTTGCGATTGCCGCAGATTGACCGAGGTTGGTTGGGTGATGGATAAAAGAGAGAAGCGGGTGGCTGGAATCGTCAAAATCCTCTTTCGTGGTATCGGTGCTGCCGTCGTTCACCACGATGATTTGCTTTATTGAAAGCGCTCTCGCGGCTTTGAGAATGGAAGGAATATTAACGAGAAGATTCCGACTTTCATTATGCGCCGGTATGATCAGAGAAATGCTCGGAACCAAATACGAGGTATTCACCTCGGGTGAGGTTACTGGGTCAAGATGCGAAGCCTGAGTCATAGCTCACTGAGATTATGCATGAATCCGGACAGATGCAAGTTGGTTAGAGATACACTAGGTACAAGTCTTTTGTTTTCGCGGGTGCCTTCTGCGGCTTCGTTATAGCGAGCTTCTGTACTGGGCTCATTATTACGATGGGGCTTTGTCTGTGGGGTTATTGTAACTCTGCAGTTGCCTTACTGGCTTGTTGAGAGAAACTTCCAAGGTCTCATGCCAATTGTAGATGATGAAATTTTGCGAGTGGAGCTTCAAGATCGATTAAGGTATCTAACTGACCATCCTTTGGGCAGGATTTCTCGGCAATTTTCGCGCGATAACAGTTGGACAAGAAGCACGGGCCTGCCTGGAGAAGCGGAATCTATTATTGAAGATTTCTCGTTGGGGCTTGGACGCAGTCAACCAGAGTCTCTTGGTTTAAAGCCTTTTCGGAAAATCATCTTGGTTACCACTGAGTCACTCTCATTGAATTTAATGGGAGGTTATAATCCGCACCTTAGAGAAGATTTGACACCGTTTTATGCAGGCGCTGAGGTTCGTAAATTCGCTCACACCAATTACTGGACCAGTTGCGCCCCAACACGAGAAGGCATACTTGCAACATTGACCTCTCACCCCAATCACTTTTTAGCTAAAACCATTGGTTATGAGCAATCGCTATCGAGTCAATTGGTGAAAGACGGTTTTAAAACATTTTTTGTGCGTGGCGACTCCAAGTATTATTCGCCCGAGTTGAATATTCTTTTCAACTTGGGGTTTCAAAATATTATTGGGAAAGAGACTTTTGCGAAGCAACCATCAATGGGCAACTATCTGAGCTTTGCCGGGGTGCCGGATTATTTTGTTTTTAGAGAAGTTCTTGAGGTTTTGGATGAAAACAAGAATGAAAAGATATTTACGACAGTGTTAACGACCGATACGCATCCAGGTAAACGACCATTTTATAAGGAGCTGGGTTACCCAAAGCCTCCAGAATGGCTGAGTGACTGGGGCGAAGCTGGGGTTCTTTTGAGCTATCTTTTTTATCATGATCACGATGTTGCAGTGTTTATGGAGTCTCTTAAGAACAGCGAACACTGGACAGATGATATTTTGGTCATACTAACAGCTGACCATTGCCGTCCTCCTTCGGTAACTTTGTCGCAGGTGCCAAAAGTAGATATGGACCCTTTATGTCGCATACCGCTTATTTTCTTGTCACCAAGAAAACTCCCAACCCTGCCGTTGCAACCGTTGGCTTCTCAAATTGATTTGGCCCCGACGATTTTACATCTTCAAGATTTAACCATTCCGCCAGGGTATTGGGGGCGAAGTTTGTTTTCTGAAAGTAAACGTCCGCTGCGTGTGGGTTATTTCGGTGAAAGACTCTTATTACAAACTTCCAGTACTCGAAAAGTTGTATCTACCAGGCAAAGCAATGGTAACCAGGATGTAGCGCAGCAGCTGTTCAATAGTTTGTTTATTGGTGATAATTAATCCGCAATGGTGAACTGGTTGGGGTTTCGATAACTCTCCTCTTTCGTTTGTAACTTAAGAATCAATCCCTCCCTTTGGGGACAGGTTTCCGAAACCTTGTTAAAGGCAGGAAAGTAGCGAATCGCCTAGGCTGGCATTCTTTATGCCTCTTTAAAAGCTAAGATAAGAGCCGCTGAGAAAGCGAGGGCTCGATGCTGAAATCTAGATTGCGAATCGACGATGAGGTGGTGCGTCTTGCATAGGAGCAAGTTCAGGAGAGGGTAGAGTAAGATGAAGCATTCGAAGGCTCCAATAAGAGAGTGGTAGTAACCACCTGTTTGCTTGTGTGCATTGGTTTTGTGAGTTGGTAGGTTGCCTGCAGTGGGCAGGAAGAACCAGATGATGTCCATGCTTGTTGTAAGGCACTCCCAAGTGGCAGCTGTCTATAGTAGCCATTAAGCAGGCTACGCATATTAGAGGACGTTAAGTCGCGTGATTTTGCGGATGATTCCCAAAATAAAACGCCGGTGGTCCTCAACATGTTGGTGCGAAATAGAAAGTTATACTGGCTCGGCGGCGTGTGTGGAAATAGTGGAAAGGATTCACAGGAACCAAATCTACTTACTTCACGTCACGATTGTCTCGCTCTCGTAGCAACTCCGGGCGGGAGGAGGCGAGCTTTTCTGTGTAGGTCATCAGTTTACGAACGGTGGTTCCGCGCAGTGCCATGGCGCCAATCACCAGAGGCAATCTTGGGCGCACAGCGGGGCATACCTGGCAGGTGGGCTGATTTTCGTAGTTGTGGTTGGCGTGTGCTTCACGGAGCCTTGTCATGGCAGCGCCTCGCCAGATAGACTCGAGGTTTTGTTCTTTCAGGTTACCAATCGGCGCTGCGTTTTCTGCCATGGGGTAGCAGGGAAAGACCGTGCCGTCGTAGCGTACTACCATGGGCCCTCGCCAGAGGATGTGGCAAGGGTTTTTGCGCTTGTCGCCATCGGGCTCATGGGTGCGGTGCTCAGGCAGGCCGATGTCTTCGTCTTTGATGCGCACGGCGGAGATGCCGGGTACGTTGTTCCATTGTTCGTTGAATAGCTTTTGCTCGTGCCAGTTTTCTTTCATGCGAATCATTTGCACGGTGATATAGAGCGGTGAGCTTGCCGCGTGGTTTTCTTGGGCCAGTGCTCTAACATTCTCTACCACCTGCTCGTAGATCCCGCCTTTTCGATAATACTCGTAGGTTTTGGCGGAGGCTCCATCTATGCCCACAAGAAGATGCTTGCAGTCGCTCTGAATAAGCTTAGCGCGCTTATCGGCGGTGAGAAGCGTCGCATTGGTGGAGAGAATTGTATCAAGGCCAGCTCTGTGACAGGCCTCTAGAATGGTGAAGATGCGTTTGTCTAAGAGAGGTTCGCCGAGCCCGTAGAGATAGATGTGGTCTCCTCCTAAGCGGGCGTGGTCTTCAATAAGCGGGTAGAGAATGTCATCGGGGAGGTCTTGCGCCGGGTAGTTTGCGCCGGTGCGTGGGCACATGGGGCACTGAAGGTTACAGCGTACGGTGGTTTCAATCATGAGCGCGCTGGGGCCGGGGACTCTGGCGGGATCTCGGCGGACATAACTTTGGATGAGTTTGAGTCTGTCGCGTTTGAGCCTGGGCATCGGAGTCCTTCGTTGTCTTTGAGTATATGGGTTGCTTCGGTTGGGGGCCAGAGGAAGTGACCGCTGCGCTTTGCTGATGGGCACTCAAACCCTGGACCGCCTGGCCCAAACCCCTATAAGCTTGAACCCATGGCAAAGGTGCTTCTGATCAATCCACCCAGCGAAACTCTGGGGCCCGAAAACTTACGTATTACCAATGTTTTGTATCCGCCGCCTCCGGGAGGCATTGCGTTGGTGGCAGCATGCTTGGAGCAGGCAGGGCATAAGGTGACCATTGAAGATTTGGTTATCGCTCCCCGCAGCGAAAAAGACCTTTTGGACGCTATCGCAACAACTGGTGTAGATGCGGTTGGATTTTCGGTTCTTGGCCCTGCTTTTTATGCAACCCGCCAAATGATGCGATCCATTCGCACACGCTTTTCAAAGATTCGTCTTTTTGCCGGCAATGCGTTGCCGAGCGAATTCCCTGAGTGGTTCTTAAATGAGGTTCCTGAATGTGATGCTGTGATTGTGGGTGAGGGGGAAGCAACCACGGTGGAGCTTATAGAAAACAATTTTGCCAGTGGGACGGCAGGTGCGATGTTGCAAGGTGACGAGAGTTTTCGGCCTCGCCCGCAGCTGCATGATTTGGATGCTTTGCCATTTCCGGCTTGGCACCTTTTACCGTATCGGCAATACCGAGCCAGTCCGCAGCTTTTGATGCGTTCAGAGCCCACGCTGGGAATTATTCAAAGTCGGGGTTGTCCTTTCTCCTGTGGGTTTTGTGCGCAGAACTTTGCCTGGAAAAAAGTGCGGAAGCGGTCAGTGGAAAGTGTGGCAGATGAAATAGCCCGTAACGCACGGGATTTGGATATTCATCACTTTGGGCTCTATGACAGCATCTTTCCTTTGGAGAAGGATTACGGCGAAAAGCTCTACCATGCTCTTGAGCATCGTAACCTTTTAGGAAGGGTTCGTTTCTTTTGCGAAACCCGGGTAGACATGGTGTGGCCATCTACCTTTGAGTGGTTGCAAAAAGCTGGTTTGCATCTCACTTTCTTAGGCATTGAATCACCCAAAGAAAATCTCTTGGCCCAATTGGATAAGAAAAGTCCGGAGGTAACCATTCGCAAAGCGGTGAATACCCTGCGTGAGGCGGGCATACGCACCTATGGTTTGTTTATGATTGGGCTGCCGGGAGAAACGGCGGTGGACCGCGAAGCATTGGGCAGGTTCTCACGTTCGCTCTCCTTAGATGTGGCAAGCTTTGGCATCTACTCGCAGTATGCCGGAAGTCCGGGTGTGCGCAGCAATCCTGAGATTCGTCCGGAAGATTTACTCGATGGCAATTGGCAGATGGATGGCGAGCTTGGGCGGGCGCAAAAGGATTTGATGCGCTCGTTTTATCTGCGACCTTCGTTGATTGCCCGTCATCTTTGGCAGCGTGACATCAAAATGGACAGAATGTTTAAGGGGTTTCTACAACTTCTTCCGGCGCTTCCGGCTCGATAGTCCAGCGCAGTCCGTAAAGAGACATATTCTCCACCACAACAGGATTATGAAGACCAACCTCTTGAGCAAAGTCGATGACCTGCTGCACGGGATAGCCGGGAATGCCCAAACCAAACACGCGTTTCTTAAATAGAGCATCCAAGGCCAGAGGCACGGTGTTGCAGGGGCGCTGATCAAAGAGCCAGAGCGTGCCGCCGGGTTTGAGCACGCGTTTGCACTCCATGAGGCCGCGGGCGGGATCGGTCCATAGGTTGATGGAGCCGGTGGTGTAGAGCACATCGAGGCTTTGGTCGGGCAGGGGAATATCTTCTGCCATGCAGTTGTGGGCGGTAACTTCGTGATGCTTTGCAATGGTCTTGCGCACAGAGGTTCCGGCGTTAAGCTGAGCGGCGGAAGGTTCTACCAGGTGGAAGTGCTTGCCTTGTAGTTCTGAGGCCACTCTTCGCGTCATGAGTCCGTTGCCGCAGCCAACATCGCCAATGGTTTGGGCGTGTTGTAAATCGTCGCGCATAATCTCCCAGGCCCAATTGTAAATAGGCCGGGCCAAAGCGCCCATGACCTGCACAAAGACCTTTGCAAACCACTCTTCTTGAAAGAGTTCTGTTTGCCATCTTTGGTACCCGAGTTTGGAGAATTTTTGCATGGCCAGACCCTAACACTCCAAGATGCGGCATTCCACCGTTGTTTCATCGTGTTTAATGTTATCTGCGAACCCATAAGTGCATGATCGGTATAGGTTTATCGTCATCTTGCAGGTGCCCTGAAACACACGCAACATTTTCTATTCCAACCCGATATTCAAGCTGTACCTTTTTGCTTGGAGATTGTCATGCCCGTTGGTTTTTATAACACTGCGTGGATTGGTCGTACCGTGAACACCTATGGTTTGCAGAGCAACTGCTACTTTGTGTCGACCGCTGCGCTTATGAATATGAGTGTGGAAGAACTCTTTCGCGCTACTGAAACCATGCAGCAGGTTACGGGCAACGACGCCGATATTAAGACTCTCTTTGCTGATGCAGGCGAGGCCGTGCAAAGCACGCGCTTTGATAACTTGGGAGTTCTATATCAGCAGCTTTTATCTCTACCGGCGGGTGCCAGTGTGGGGCTAGCCTACTCGCGCCATAACCAGTCCGTAGGGCATATGCTGGTGGTTCAGCGGGACCCGGGTTGGACCCCCCTAGGCGCAGCGCCTGGACTGCGTTGCATCGATTACCAGCAAACACCGCCCAAGGTGACCAACTTTCCACCCGAGCCTAATATCTCGTCTAGCTGGGTGTATTACCGCTCTTAACTAAAGTTCTTAGGAAACGAGGCGAGCACTATTGATATAATTCATACAAGGCAACGATTGCGTGTCGTTGAATCACTTCGGTCCGTAAGCTAGGTATTGGCAAGACCTGAGCCACTGGGTTATAAGGTTTTCATGACGTTTCCTCTTCAGCGGCTCGCAGGCAAAGAACGTATTCGCGTTCTCTTTGTTCGTCCTCCTCATCATTACTGGCCTATTATTAACCAGAGTGACAACTTTCTTATTCCGCTCAACTACCCAACGCTTGCGGCTTGGATACGCGACAAGCTTGACTTTGTTGACGTTGAGATTCTGGATTGCTGCGTCGAGCAGGTTGGATACGAATCGCTTAAAACCGAAATTGCTAAACGCAAACCCGATGTGGTCGGTATTGGTGAAAAAGTTGTTTACGCCCACGATGCGATGCGAGCTTTTGAGGTTGTTAAAGAAGTTGACCCCGATATCGTAACTGTGGCGGGTGGGCACATTTTTACCCATGAGCCAGAATGGTCATTAAACACCTGCAAGGCCATTGATTACGTGATTCGCTTCGAAGGAGAAATCGCTTTTGAACGATTCATTCGTGTGGGCCGAGAAGGCGGGACTGAGCAGGACCTGCGTAGCGTTGTCCACCGCGGTAAAGATAATGAGTTGATTCACACACCGCTTGCACCAGTCGTCCACAATCTCGACGACCTGCCACCACCTGCGTTCGACCTGATGCCGGTTAAAAAGTATTCGCCTTTCGGGCTTATGTGGCCCAAGGCTGCAACCATCCAGCGAGGGCGAGGTTGCGTCGATACATGCAGCTTCTGTTCCTGGATCGCCATGGAGAATAAGCACGAGCAACAAGAAGATGGTACCATCACCAGCTCTTCTTGGTACCGATCAAAATCTGTGGAAAAGGTCCTCGAGGAAGTCGATATTCTCTACAACGATTACGGTATTCGCTATCTTTTCTGGGTGGATGCAACCTGGAATGTTGGCGACAAATGGCTACAGAAGTTCTGCGATGGCATTATTGAGCGAGGCTACGACCTCGGCTGGTGGGCATTTATCCGCTATGACTTACTTGATCGGCAACACAAAAATGGCACGCTACGCAAAATGGTCGATGCCGGACTTCGCCATGTACTCGTCGGTGTGGAGCGACAGGAAGCTGGGCTAGAGTGGCTTAATAAGCATCGTTATAGCGAAGACAGTGCGGTCCACGCGTTTCATCTGCTCAGAGACCATTATCCAGAAGTCTTTCGGCAAGGAACATTCATCACTGGCATTCGAACTGACACCGAAGAATCTATTCGTGAATTACTTGCTCAT
>JABJBS010000356.1 GCA_018668695.1 Deltaproteobacteria bacterium | reverse complement strand
TACGGCGCGAAGCGCTTTGATTTTCTCCATGCTCATCTTGTCTGGCATGATGAAAATAGTTTTGTAACCACGAACTGCAGCCACAAGAGCAAGGCCCATACCGGTGTTGCCACTGGTTGCTTCAACGATGGTTCCACCAGGCTGAATAAGGCCGCGTTCTTCTGCATCGTTTATCATATTGATAGCGATGCGGTCTTTCATGGAGCCGCCGGGATTCAAGTATTCACACTTGACGTAAATTTCGGCTTCGGTGTGGGTGCCGATGGAATTAAGTTTGACGATGGGGGTATTACCAACCGCGTCGAGAATGTTTGCTTTAGCTCCATGCATTAACGTCATGAATTTGCTCCTTACGATAAATCCTATGTCACTGGATTAGTTCATTGTTCTGCTACTAGCAAGTCGCTGCCCTGGCTGATTTCGCCATTAATTCGAGAATAAAATCTAAATGCCGCATTGCACCACCAGCATTCTTAGAAATGTCGGATGTTATTCGGTAAAATGGCGGTTTAAATGGCTAAAGTGCGCTGGCCTGGGACAGTAGCTGAATCATGCGCCCGATGTGCATGAGATGTAAGTAAAAACCGATAAGATCTCGAGGACTTTCAACATGATCGAGGCAATCGGCAACAAAAGCATGGAGCTCTGGAATTTGCTCGGTTTGCCCTTCAAGTCGCTGGCTTACAACCTGGCTTGCTTTGGCGTGAAAGTCGGTGTCGCCCTTCATCTGAGGGTCGATTGCCGTGAGGCTGGTTCTAACTTTCAGCGCTAAGCTATGAAGGAGACCCGCACCAACTTTGGCCCGAATCATCATGCCGGCGATATCCATGGCGCCGTCAACGACCTCGCTGCGTAGCTTTTGCTCTCCGTCTGGCTCAAACCAGCCGTTTTCAAGATAGATCATCATACTTTTGGGACGTTAGCGCGGGCCTTGATTGAAGTGCAAGTGTTTTGCACGAACCACTTGCTTAACGTTTCGCGGTTGGTCGATTTTCCCAGTTATCATCATAGGGTAGGTGATGATGACTTGCGGCCATACGCATCAGCTCTTCCATCTCTTGGATACACAAATTGTGAAAGCGCATCAGAAGTGCCTCATCCTCAGCCTTGTCTCGCGTCCATTGGGGAGGAACAAATGGACCAGAGAGCTCATGGGTGAGCTGTACGGGTCGAGGCAGTAAGCTGAGTCCCATGCCCCGAAGAAGGGGGAGGGGAACCTTAAATTTGTGGTAAATCGCCTCAGTAAAAGGATTTGAGTAAATCGTATAGAGATCATCCGCTGCCGGACAGGCTGCCAGCACAACGGGGCTCTGAGCCTCCATAGCAACCTTGCAGAAGCCTTTGCGGCTATCCCAGCGGATCTTGTAGCGTTCGTCACTTGAGCGGATGGCTTCAAGCATGCCACCAGGGGCGACGGCCACCAGGTTGCCAGCTTTTAATAAGCTCATGGCATTGTTCATATTGCCTTCAACGACACCTACGGCATTGGCAAAGTCTTTGACGCCGGGTGTTTTGAAGATAAGCCGGTCGCCCAGAGGACGCATCACACGCCCTGTGTTCTTGAAAATCTCGGCTGCAAGAAGAAACATATCGTAGGTAGCAAAGCTGTGGTTGAAGACCAGTAGACATGGTCCTTCGTCTGGGATTCGTTCGATCCCAAATGCTCGGTAAGCATGGTACTTTCCGATTGAGTCTGCTGCCCTGCTTAGCAGTTCATAGAGCCTGTCATGGTCGGGCTCAAAAGGGCTTGGACGACGCCTCATGATCTCAGTATTTGGCAAAGCGTGTGATTGTGCAATGGGCTGGGCTATATGTTTTTCTGTGAGCGTCTTAAAATAGATGAATAGGGAGTTGAAGATGGCGGGCCATCGTTATGGAAAAGTGAATATTGGTGGGGAAATTGTTGATCCCGGCGAGGCGAAGATCAGTATTTTTGATCGGGGCTTTTTGTATGGTGATTCGGTTTTCGAAACCATGCGGGTGTATGACTCTATCCCTTTCGCGTTTACCGAGCACCTCGAAAGACTGTATCGCTCAGGCGAGCGAATTGGTTTTGAGCTACCTTGGGAGATGAGTTTTGTCCGCAGTCAATGCTTAGACACTTTAAAGGCCGCGAATTTAGACAACGCTTACGTTCGCTTAATTGCGACTCGGGGCGGAGGGACCATGGGTCTCGACCCAAGTCTGGCAAGCGATCCTCAGCTTATTGTTCTAGCACTCTCGCTGCCTCCATTACCCCCTGAACTATACCAGGATGGCCGCAGTGCGGCTTTGGTGGGGGTGCGTCGCAATTTGAAAAAAGCAATCGACCCACAAGCGAAGACTGGAAATTATATCAACAGCGTGATGGCTCAAAACGAAGCACGCCAACGTGGGGCAGGCGAAGCAATCATGCTTGATAATGAGGGGCGGGTGGCAGAGGGCAGTTCAGCCAATGTGTTCGCACTCATCGATGGAACGTGGTGTACACCGCCGCTGGATGTTGGCATTTTAGGTGGCATCACCCGAAGTACTATTTTGCGAATTATGGAGACAGCGAATCTAGAGGTAGACGTTCGTATCTTGTGGCCCGAAGAGCTTAAGAATGCTTCGGAAATATTTTTGTGCAGTTCTGTTCGAGAGATGATTCCAATTGTGGAATTGGATGAGCAACCCGTAGGTTCGGGCAGTGTGGGGCAAGGTTACCGGGACATTCGCGTGCTTTACCATTCGGAAGTAAACCGACAGGTTCAATGCGGCGGTGAATAGCCTACCAAAAGTCCTTACCGAGTTCGTCTAGAATCTCTTCAGTAATATCGAGTGGTTTGAAGTTGCCAAAGAAATCTTCGAGTTCATGGCCGTCAAAACGGATACTCATGCTTTCTTCTAGGCTTGGTGTGTCTGGCTGTGTTTCGACAATCGTCTCAGGTGACATTTCGTTCATAAACTTCTGAATCTTTCACAGGGTTAAGTTGCCTTCGCCCTATATCCGCATGCCCTTCCTTCAGCCCCCTGCTTCAGGTTGGTGGATGCGGCCCTCCTCCTCATTCCAGGCGCTCACAGACCCCCTCCGTAAGATGCCCTCGATACGTGAGAGACATAGCCCTACATGTATGTGATAAAAATACGGCAGGAATATGAACTGGTCAAAAAAATGGTAATAAAAACAGAGCTTAAATAAGTGTTTCTAGAAGTCATGACATGAAAATCGCGAGATCGGTGAGATTTATTTTCAATTTAAAGCCTCACTTCATGAGTTGTAGGTATCGGTAAACTTGTGGTTGTGACGCGCTGCGCCTCGAAAATCACTGTGTGGTTCGGTACAGGCGTTTGCAGAAATTTTAATTCCTACTCTGCCCGCGTTTTTGGGATAGAGGGGACTGTGAATTTGTAGGTCCCTTGAATGACTTGGGCACCGATTGGGAGAAGGTATGGCCGTGGTTGCAACGCTTGAGCAAAACAAAAAAAGTGATAACCCATCGCAAACGATGCCGCTGCGATTTATCACCGCCGCGTCTCTTTTCGACGGTCACGATGCATCGATCAACATCATGCGACGTATCCTTCAGCAACACGGGGCGGAGATTATTCACCTTGGTCACAATCGCAGTGTTCAAGATATCGTTCGTGCAGCGTTGCAAGAAGACGTGAATGGTATCGCGGTAAGTTCCTACCAGGGTGGTCACGTTGAATATTTCAGATACATGGTCGAACTTTTGCAGGAAGCAGGCGCAAAGCATATCCGAGTGTTTGGCGGCGGCGGCGGCGTGATTGTTCCTGAGGAAATTCGTGAACTGGAAACTGCTGGCGTAGAGAAGATTTACAGCCCTGAGGATGGCCGTCAGCTTGGCCTCGAAGGCATGCTCATCGATTTGATTGAGCGCACACGGCGGGTGTCTAAACCAGAAGTAAACGAAGCGGTTCGCCCCGCTCAGCATGACCATTATGCTATTGGCCGAATGATTACGTTATTGGAAGAAGGCTCGGAGGAACCTGGTCGACTCGAGCAGTTTCGCGAGGCGTTCCCAACACCTGAATTGCCTGCACCGGTCATGGGTATCACGGGACCCGGCGGTTCCGGCAAAAGCAGCCTTACGGATGAACTCTTGGGTCGGCTCCTGATGGCTTACCCTGAATTGAATGTCGCAGTTTTATCCATCGACCCGACCAAGCGCAGAACCGGTGGAGCACTGCTCGGTGACCGTATTCGAATGAATAGCTTGAACTGTGACCGTATCTTTATGCGGTCGATGGCAACGCGCCGCAGTCATTTAGCGACCAACACAATGCTTGAAGATTCGATTCGACTTTTACAGTCTTTGAATTTCGATTTAATTCTCGTTGAGACGGCAGGTATCGGGCAAAGCGGCAGTGAGATTGTAGACTTTGTGGATAAGTCACTTTACGTGATGACATGCGAATATGGGGCAGCCACCCAGCTCGAAAAAATCGATATGATTGATTATGCTGATTTTATCGTGCTCAACAAATTCGAGAAGCGCGGAGCTCAAGATGCATTGCGCGATATCCGTAAGCAGTGGCGCCGCAGCCGGCAAAACTTTCAAATCACTGACGAAGAAATTCCTGTCTATCCAACCATCGCCAGCCAGTTTTCGGACGTTGGTGTGAACCGGCTTTTTCATACAGTTTGTTCAAGCTTAGGTGCGTTACCGGATAAGGCTAACTTCGACTGGACCCTCGATGATACGTGGTTGGCAGATGGGACCAAGCCGCAGCCAGCCCTGATTCCCGGACGTCGTCAGCGCTACCTCTCAGAAATCAGCGACCAAGGACGTGAGTATCGACGAACCGTAGAAGAGCAGGCAGAGTTTGCCAGCCGTCTTTCGCAATTGCATGCAACACTCAGTTTCTTAGGTGATGTAGATTGCCCTAAAATTTACGAGGCTTATACAAGCGCTCAGCTCGAAGCCGATGCCGACTCGACGCTCGCAAAATTGCGTAAGGCTTACAATACAACTCTTCAGGAGCTTAGTGCTGATGCCCTCAGACTCTTAGAAGGTTGGCCCGCCCAAGTAGAGTCGGTTCGCAGTGAACAATACAGTTACACAGTCCGAAACCGAGAAATTACCGGCGATAATTACACCACCAGTCTCAGCGACTTACAGATCCCAAAGGTGGCGGTTCCTCGTTACCGAGACGCTGGAGATATTCTCCGCTTCTTGATGCTTGAGAATCTGCCAGGACACTTCCCGTATACGGCAGGCCTTTATCCCTATAAGCGCCAAGGTGAAGATCCCACACGCATGTTTGCCGGTGAAGGAACACCGGAGCGAACCAACCGACGTTTTCACCTTGTTTGTCTTGGCCAGCCGGCAGCGCGCTTATCAACCGCTTTTGATTCTGTGACGCTTTATGGTGAAGACCCGCACCACCGACCTGATATTTACGGAAAAATAGGTAACTCAGGTGTGTCTATTTGCTCACTCGACGACATGAAGAAGCTCTATTCGGGCTTTGATCTCTGCGACAAAAAGACATCCGTATCGATGACTATCAATGGTCCTGCTCCGATGATTTTGGCGTTCTTTATGAATGCTGCAATCGATCAGCAAATAGAGAAGCACCTCAAGGAATCTGGTCAGTGGGACGCTGCTCAAAAAACCATCGAGGCATATTTTGCAGGTAAAGAACAACCTACCTACTCAGGTGATTTACCGGAAGGCCATCATGGTCTGGGCATCGCACTCTTGGGAATAACTGGCGACAAGCTGGTGGACGCCGAAACTTATGCGCGCATTAAAAAGGAAACACTCGCTCAGGTTCGTGGAACGGTTCAGGCCGATATCCTAAAAGAAGACCAGGCGCAGAATACATGCATTTTCTCTACAGAGTTTGCACTGCGTATGATGGGCGATATCCAATCTTATTTTATCGAACACCAGGTACGTAACTACTACAGCGTTTCGATCAGCGGTTACCATATTGCGGAAGCCGGGGCGAACCCCATAACCCAACTGGCTCTTACTCTTGCCAATGGTTTTACCTTTGTTGAGTACTATTTAGCGCGGGGCATGGATATCAATGACTTTGCTCCGAACTTAAGCTTTTTCTTCAGCAATGGAGTTGATCCTGAGTATGCCGTGATTGGGAGAGTCGCTCGCCGGATTTGGTCCAAGGCTATGCGAAACCTTTATGGTGCCAATGCTCGAAGTCAGATGCTGAAATATCATATTCAGACTTCGGGCCGCTCTTTGCATGCTCAAGAGATTCAGTTCAACGATATTCGAACGACTCTGCAGGCGCTCTACGCAATCTATGACAACTGCAACAGCTTGCACACGAATGCCTACGATGAAGCGATTACGACGCCCACTGAGGAATCGGTGCGCCGGGCGATGGCCATTCAGCTAATCATCAATCGCGAATTGGGACTGACTGCTAACGAGAATCCGTTACAGGGAAGTTTTGTTATTGAAGAACTCACCGATTTGGTTGAGGAAGCAATTTATACGGAGTTTGATCGGTTAACGGACCGAGGCGGCGTGTTGGGTGCGATGGAAACGATGTACCAGCGCGGCAAAATCCAAGATGAAAGTATGTATTACGAAGGTAAGAAATTCGATGGCAGCTTACCCATCATCGGGGTGAATACGTTTTTGGCCAAGGATGCAGCTGCTGAAGAAGAAACCACCATCGAGCTGATTCGTTCAACAACTGACGAAAAAGAGGCACAGATAGTTTCTTTGGAAAAATTCCAAACGTCACATAGCGTTCAAAGCGCTGAAGCGATGAGCAAGCTGCAAAAGGTGGCCCGCGAGGGTGGAAACATCTTTGAAGAGCTGCTCGAAACGGTAAAAAGTTCATCGCTTGGTCAAATTTCTGCAGGTCTTTACCAAGTGGGCGGGCAGTATCGTCGTAATATGTAGGCCCAAAGTTGTCGTAAGGCGCTGATATTAAATAATAATATAGTTTTGTCTTCTGGGGTTATCGACGAAAAAGAGGTGCTTTAATTTTCCGCGGAATTTTTGCGCCATTCGAAATTTCTGGGCAAACTTTAAACAAATGCGCACCGAGACCTATTTGTCGAGGCAACACGGGAGGCGAGGACGAGAGTCTGAGCTGTTGTCAAAGCGAGCCGGGTTTCAACCCTAGGAGGGGATTATGATTGATAGACGTCAAAAACGCAGCGTGCAGCCAAGAGTTGCAGCTCGCTTTTACTTAGATAGCCTGGCCATGAATCACGGACTCAGCGCTCTGATTCTAGCAACACCAGAAGGTAAGCTGGTATGTGGCTCCGAGAGCCGCCGCTACGGTAAATCTCTCTTGGTATCGGGAATCAGCGATGGTTACGGTCGTCAGTTGGCAGCAGTTGCACCTTATGCCGCGGCTGACGCAGAGCGTGGAGAGCAAGGCAGCTGGACTGGCAAGGACAATGAGCCAATCTGGTCTTCTTGTATTTCAATCGACGGCGATAGCTACTTTGTAGCGGCAGTAGGTTACGATGGACTGGCAGCTCGTGATGCGGCTCTTGATGCACTTCGCGGTGTAGAGAGAATTTTCTCGGGAGATCAAGCTCAGGCTGCTTAATCAGCGAGAGTAGGTTCGAAATGAGGCCGGTCTGTTTCACTTGAAGCGGGCCGGCTTTTTTTGTTGGTCTTGGGTGGCCGAGTTTTAAAAGTCGGATTTACGAACCACTTTTGGGTTCAGCGTCATAATGCTACGCTGGTCGAAATCAAGAAAAATTCTATTGAAGACTTTCTCTTGGAGATCTTTGCCCATCCACTTGTCGAGATAGATGGCTTGGTCTTGTTTCGGGTCGATACCGGCATCTTTATAAGTAGCGTGGTGTTTGTGTATGACCCGAGATTTCGGTTCGTAGACAACCTGAAAACCTCCGAGCCACGCCCGCAAGCAAAGGTCATTGTCTGAATAAAAGTGAACCATGCGCTCGTCGAGCAGGCCAATGGCCTCGATGCAGTCTCTGGTGATGAGCGTACAGGCGAAAGTAACCCATACTTCTTGAGTGGATTGATTAAACATACCGTTGTCTGGCCCGCCCTTATGGACCCCTTGCAAAAGGTCTGCGGTACCGGCGTGAATAATGTCTGCGTTTTCACCTTCGAGAAGCTGGCAGTTCCCAACGATGCCCACGTTGTCCTGAGCGGCATTGAGCATGGGCTTGAGCCAACCACTTTGAACCGTGACGTCGTTATTTAAGAGAATCAGGTGGTCAAAAGTGCCGCCGCCTCGAAGTGCAAGACGAATCCCTGCATTGATTCCCTGAGTGTAGAAAAGATTTTTTTCTAATCGCAGAAGCTCGTATAGCTCAGATGTTTCAAAGGCTGGGGTTGAACCATTGTCTACTAAAATAATGTCGATGGGTTCTTCGGTTTGGGCGTGCAAGGCTTCAATGCAGGCTTGAGTCATCGCGTGTTTATTATAGGCCAGAACAATGACAACGGGGTTTGAAAATTGCTTCATTGTCTTACCAGAGTGAGACTTCGGGGTGTTTCTTTGGCTCGCTCTTCACTAATGACGAGCTTCCCTTCATAGAAGGGGTGCGTGCTGCCAGGCTCAACCTCTTTGTCATTGACGACCCAACGCGCAGCATAACCAGGAAGAGCAATCTCTAGCCGGCCAAATTGATCGTAGCGATACGTCACGGAAAATGTTCCTGCCGCAATATTTCCCCAGGTCCGTTTGAGTTCCTGTCCGGCTTCGATGGGCTGCCCATCAATGGTTGGAGCAATTTGAAGAGCACTTTGTACGGCTATGCGAGCAGGCTTAATATCCGGGCCAAGGGCTGGGCCTCCGCTGCCCTGTGCTGGCGGGCTGACCTTCGTATCTTTGGTCATGGGCCGAAGGCTTACGGGAAATTCGAGGGCTTGTTCCTCGTTCAGGTTCAAGACGAGTGAGAATGGGTGATAACCCTTAGCTTCAATCAAAAGCCTGTGCGGTCCCGCTGGTAAGAAGCGCGCGGCGTAGGGTGAGGCGTGCGCAACCAATTCACCGTCGAGGAAGATGTTCAGATCTACCGCCGGTGTAATCTCGAGATTGAGACTGGTGGAACCTTCCAGGCCCTGCGGGGACTCATCCGGGTGAAAAAAGCTGCGTAGACGTGAAACACCGTCGCAAGCTGTGAGCGTCAGCAAAATCGTGGTCACTGTGACCATGCAGACTATTTCCCTAAGATTCTTCATGGATCTACTTGATAC
>JABJBS010000355.1 GCA_018668695.1 Deltaproteobacteria bacterium | reverse complement strand
TGCGCAATCCGCCGCACCCAATGAAGCTGATTACCAAGCAGGTTTTTATCAGCATCGAAATTGGTGAAGAGCAAATTCAGCGTATGTTTCGTAATATTCCCGTGAAAGTGGAGGCCGATGGTGTGGCTCTGACTGTAGAGCCAAGCACGGTGATGCTTAGAGTGAGTGGTCCGCGCCGGTCGGTAGACGCCATGAAGTCCTCATCCTTAGAGGCGACTGTGAAAATCGGTGATGAGCTTGAAAAAGGCTTGAAGAGTTTTGAGAAGTCTGTTGAGTTGCGAACTACGCTCCCAGAGCGTACACAGCTGGTGGTACCGATTCCCCGAGTGGTCGTCTTGGTCCCCGAATGAAGATAAGCCCTCGTCAAAGAGTTTAAAAATGAGTGATTCGAAATCTCCTAAATCCGCTACAGAACGAAAATATTTTGGCACCGACGGTATTCGAGGCACGGCCAATGTGCACCCGATGACCTGTGAAGTTGCGCTGGCACTTGGGCGGGCGGTTGCTCACCAAGCCAAGCACGGTGACCATCGCCACCGCATTGTCATTGGCAAGGATACCCGTGTATCGGGCTATATGGTTGAAATGGCGTTTGCCAGTGGTGTTTGCTCTATGGGAGTTGATGCTCTTTTACTTGGACCTCTGCCAACGCCAGCCGTTGCCTTCATTACCCGAAATATGCGGGCTGATGCGGGCGTGATGATCAGTGCCAGCCACAACCCATATGAAGACAATGGCATCAAGATATTTGCTCGTGACGGCTTCAAGCTTCCAGACGCTAAAGAGCTCGAACTCGAAGAGTTCATGACCAGCGACCATGTTGAAGCGATTCGTCCCACCAAAGACGAAGTGGGTAAAGCTTTTCGAATTGATGATGCGCTTGGGCGATACATCGTCCAGCTTAAGTCGGTTGTACCGCCAACTATGGACCTTGAAGGCTTAAAGGTTGTAATCGACTGTGCGAATGGAGCCGCCTATAAAGTGGCGCCGATGGTTCTTGAAGAGCTAGGCGCTGAGGTTGTGGCTTTGGGTAATAAGCCCGATGGTCGTAATATCAACCACAACTGCGGCGCTCTCTTTCCGCAAAATCTCGCCAAAGCAGTGCTGGAGCATGGCGCTGACTTAGGCGTAGCGCTCGACGGCGATGCAGACCGCCTTGTTGTAGTCGATCACAAGGGTGAAGTGGTCGACGGCGATTGCTTGCTAGCGCTCACTGCCCAGTCGATGATGGCGGATGGTACCTTGGCCGGTAAGACCTTGGTGACCACTGTGATGAGTAACCTTGCTTTGGACAGAGCCGTTGAAGGTTTTGGTGGTAAAGTGATTCGAACACAGGTGGGTGACCGCTACGTGGTAGAGGCCATGCGGGCTGGGAATTTTTGCTTCGGCGGAGAGCAGTCAGGTCATTTGGTTTATCTTGACCACGCGAGTACAGGCGACGGTATGGTTGGGGCACTTAAGCTGATGACCATGATGAAACAAAGAGGCAAAGCGTTGGCAGATTTGAAAAAGGTCTTTGTGCCATTTCCGCAATCTTTGGTGAGCGTCAAAGTACAAGACAAGAAGCCCATCGCCGAACTCGACTCCGTGAGAAAACTCATTGAGGATGTTGAAGCGAAGCTCGGCGGCGATGGCCGAGTGATGGTGCGCTATTCTGGCACAGAACCCAAGGCGCGAGTTTTGGTTGAAGGTCCCGATGCAGGGCAGGTTGATGCCTGGGCCAATGAAATCGCTGACACCATGCGTTCTATTCTGAACTGATTGAAGGAGATCCTGATGGCGAGAGCAGAGCTAGGACTCAACATTGATTATGTGGGAACTCTTCGGCAGGGTCGTCGTACCCGCTATCCTGACCCTGTTGCTGCGGCATCTGTAGCCGAGCGGGCAGGAGCTTCACAAATCAAAGCACACCTGCGTGAAGACCGTCGTCATATACAAGACCGAGATTTATTGCTCCTACGAGACACTGTGGAAACCACGCTCAATATGCAAATTGCGGCGACCCAGGAAAATCAGAAGCTCGCTTTTGAGGTTAAACCTCATATGGTAACGATTGTACCAGAGCGTGCAGGGGAGCTGACCACCGAGTCTGGTCTCGATATCGGACACCATCGTGAGCATCTCAAAAAGTACATCAGTGGGCTTCGTGAAGCAGACATCCAGGTGAGCCTTTTTGTAGACCCAGATGTAGACCAGATTCGTGGTGCCCATAAAGTGGAGACGATGGCTGTTGAAATCAATACGGGCCGATTCGCTGATGCCCGTGATGATATTGCTAGGCGTGCGGAGCTTCAAAAAATCGTTGACGCGACTCGCGCAGCGAATAAGTTGGGGATGCAGGTGAGTGCCGGCCACGGGATTCATTACCACAATATTCAGGAGCTGATAGCCGTAGAGGGTATCAGCCGTTTTAATGTGGGACATTCGATTATCTCTCGCGCGCTCTTTTCAGGGCTAGATGGCGCGGTTCGTGATATGATTAAACTCTTAGAACGCTAGACCAGATCGGAGACGTCCATGCACTATCTCCTCACCAATCAGGAAATGTCGGCTGTTGACCGTCACGCCATCGATGAACTGGGGATACCTGGGATTGATTTGATGGAGAGTGCCGGGGATGCCGTAGCACAGGTTTGTATGGACCTCGTGGAAATGCCCGCGGATGTGGTTGTAGCCTGTGGTAAAGGCAACAATGGGGGCGACGGCTTTGTGGTCGCAAGACTCTTGGCCGCAGAAGGTGCCGCGGTTCATGTCTTTTTGTTTGCTGAAGAAGAAGTCGTAAAGGGCGAGGCTGAAATTGCGCTTGAACGTATGTATTCAGATATACCTGATATCTCAGTTAGAGTTGTTACCCAGCCTGACCACTTGACTCATTTTGAGAGAACCGTCGAAAAAACCGAACTTGTCATCGATGCACTTTTAGGTACAGGACTCCATGGCGAACCGAGACCGGTCATGGGGCAAGCGATTGACGTCATCGCGGGATTTGAAGGCGTTGTGGTTGCTGTGGATATCCCGAGCGGAGTTTGTGGCAACACCGGGGTGGTCAGTGGTCCCGCAGTACAAGCCGACTGCACCGTGACATTTGCTTTTCCCAAAAGAGGACACTTCCTGTTTCCTGGGGCAGCGCATGCCGGTGATTTATGCGTGGCGGATATTGGTATTCCTCAAAAAATTGCAGCTGAGCACGGGGTGCAAACAAGCCTCCTCGAAGTTGAGGATATACCAGAGCTGATTTCGAAAAGACGCGCAGATACCCATAAGGGCACCTACGGGCATGTTGCGGTATGGGCTGGGCAGAAAACTTCCCCGGGTGCGGCGATACTTGCCTTGATGGGTGCATTGCGAAGCGGGGCGGGCTTGGTCAGTTGGCTAGCCGATGAAGCTACTTTGCAAATGGCTACCAAGAGGCCTCCTGAAGCGATGTTGCGGGTAACCAGTGAAGAGCAGACGGCCGAAGCTTGGTTGGCCGATATGTTTGAGGGCGCCACCGCCGCCGTGATTGGGCCAGGCTTGGCTGGAGATCAGCTCTGCGAGGCTCGCTTAAAGCACTTACTCTATGAATCTTCCCTTCCACTTTGCTTGGATGCAGAGGCTTTAAACCGACTGGCAGCTCACCCTTATTGGTGGCAGGGGATTCGAAGTGACCTGGTGCTTACGCCACATCCCAAAGAAATGGCTCGGCTCACGGGTAAAACAGTACAAGAGGTTCAAGCGGATAGAATCGGCATAGCGACTGAGTTCGCCAAGGCTAACGACTGCGTCTTGGTTCTTAAAGGCGCCGGTACGGTGGTGGCTGCGCCCAGTGGCGAAGCTTGGATTGTGAGTACTGGCAACGCGGGAATGGCGACCGGTGGCTCTGGAGACGTGCTGGCCGGTATGGTCGGGGCATTTTTAGCAGCCGGCTATATGGCAGTAGACGCGGCAAAAGTAGCCACGTTATTGCATGGTTGCGCAGGAGATCTGGCGAGCGAGACTGTTGGAGAAACAGCGCTGATTGCTTCAGATATTGTTGACGCATTGGGGCCGGTGTTGCATAGGTGGGGCCGGTAACAATCGGCATGACCCAAAAAAAGTGGATTTATACATCGCGAAGGCCCGAGGCCACGCGCAAGCTCGGAGAGAAGCTGGCACAAATGGCTCCTGTGGGGACCGTTTTTGCACTGGTCGGTGATCTCGGGATGGGCAAGACGCATTTTGTTCAGGGCTTTGCCCGCGGCATGGGTGTTCATGCTATGCATGAGGTGGCCAGCCCTACCTATACACTTGCCAACATGTATCCAGCCAAGCGTTGTATGATGGTTCATATGGACTTCTACCGGTTGCACGATTCGGAAAGCGCGCGAGACCTTGGTCTGGAAGAGCAGCTATTACGCGAGGATGCGGTGGCGGTTGTGGAATGGGCGAATCAGCTGCCAACTTTGATTCCCGATTCAGCCGTTACCCTAGAGTTTGAATGGCTCAGTGCGTCAGAGAGAAGCATTCAAGTAACGGGAATGGATTGCCCAAAGGGGCTTCGTCTCGTGGAGCATCTTTAACCTCCGGGCTCGGGTCATTGCGATCTCATAAATGCGTCTAAGAGCCAACACTGGGGCAGAAAACCTATCGACCCGGCACCCTTTTTCAGGATAGACGGCCTCAAACCCCCACTGAACGCCCCGGTTGTCGCAGGGAAGGCGATAGCGTCCGGAGTGTAGCGTTCTAGGAGAATCAAAATGTTTAATGCGCACCGTGAAGTGCCGGTACCTCGTAACGAGCCGGTCTTATCTTTTGCTCCGAATACCCCTGAGCGTGCAGCTCTCAAAGAAGCTTTATCGCAGATGGCGGCAGGTAATATTGAGCTCACATCTATCATCGACGGTAAGCCATGTGGCTCTGATAAAACAGAACCCTACGTGATGCCTCACGACCACCAGAAGCAAATTGGTACACTGCACATTGCAACCGAAGCACAGGTTCATGAAGCCATTGATAATGCTTTGAGTGTAAAAGATGCATGGGCTGCAGTTCCCTTTGAAGAGCGTGCCGGTATCTTGCTCAAGGCAGCAGATTTACTTGCTGGCCGTTATCGTCCCATTGCTAATGCAGCAACGATGCTGGGGCAAAGTAAGACAGCACACCAAGCAGAGATTGATGCTGTTTGTGAGCTGTGTGACTTCTGGCGATACAACGTCAAGTTTGCGCGAGACATCATGGCCGGTCAGCCAGAGTCGTCTCCAGGTATCTGGAATCAACTCGATTACCGACCTCTAGACGGTTTTGTTCTCGCAGTGAGCCCGTTTAACTTTTCATCGATTGCAATCAACTTACCAACAGCCGCTGTGTTGATGGGTAACGTTAGTATTTGGAAGCCTTCTGAAACACAGGCGCTCAGTGCCAACGTCATGATGGATTTGCTTAAGGAAGCAGGGCTTCCCGATGGCGTTATTAACATGGTGCATGGACCCGGACCTTTGGTTGGTGAGATTGCATTGAAGCATCCAAAGCTTGGTGGTGTTCACTTCACAGGTTCAACCAAGACCTTCCAGCATATGTGGGCAACCGTAGGGCAGAACATTGCCAACTACGAAACTTACCCGCGCTTGGTGGGTGAAACTGGCGGTAAAGATTTCATCGTGGCGCACGAGTCTGCAGACCTTCAGTCACTTGCAGTTGCTATTACCCGCGGTGCTTTCGAGTACCAGGGTCAGAAGTGCTCAGCTGTTTCACGTGTCTATGTTCCTCAGGGAATGTGGGGCGCGTTGTCTGAGAAGCTCAAAGGGATGCACGCCGAGCTTAAAGTTGGCGATATCACCGACTTTAGGAACTTCATGGGTGCTGTGATTGATAAGCGCGCCTTCGATAAAATCAAGGGCTACATCGATTACGCTAAAGAGCACAAAGATGGCGAAGTTTTCCTCGGCGGTGAGTGCGACGACAGCAAAGGCTACTTTATCCAGCCAACTGTAGTTCTCGCGAAAGACCCGAACTTCAAGCTTATCCAGGAAGAGATTTTTGGACCCGTGGTTACGATTTACTCTTACCCTGATGGAGAGTTCGCTGAAGTGCTAGAACTCTGCGACAAGGCCAGCCCGTATGCTCTTACTGGCGCTATCTTTGCCCGTGAGAAGGCCGCAGTGCTTCAAGCAAGCAAAGCGCTTCGTCATACCGCGGGTAACTTTTACATCAACGACAAGCCAACCGGCGCCGTTGTGGGTCAGCAGCCATTTGGCGGCGGCCGAGCATCTGGAACCAATGACAAGGCGGGCAGTTACTTGAACCTTCTGCGTTGGACCAGCCCTCGTACGGTGAAAGAGAACTTCGATCCACCACGTTCGGTGGGTTACCCCTTCTTAGCTGAAGCATAATTGAAAGAGGGTCCGCTGAGCGGGCCCTTTTTTTTTGCCTTCTTACGCTCAATGGCGCTTCCTGCTTTTTTTTTGAAGCCTCATCGGGCAGACTCGCTCTCCATATGTTCTTCATACTTAAATTTTTGGTGGCTTTCTCTACAGTTGCCACGGTGAGCTGGGTGTTTGTGGAAACACGGGGGCGCCGGCGTGTATTTGATAAAGCCATGGCGCTGCCGGGCAGGGACGTAGCACTGGTTTTAGGCTGTGCACCGCTTTTAGCCGATGGACGACCCAATCGTTTTTATGAAGCCCGGATGGATGCGACAGTTGCCGCTTACGAGGCAAGCCGATGCCGAATGATATTGGTAAGTGGGAGCTACGGGCTCGTTACCGATGAACCGGGAGCCATGAAAGCCTCGCTGGTGGAGCGCGGCATACCCGAAGCGCACATCGTTGAAGACCGCGGCGGTTTCCGAACTTTTGAATCGATGTACCGAGCAAGAGATGTTTATGGCCTAAAATCGGTTCTGGTTATTTCGCAGCGCTTTCATAACTTGCGTGCGATTTGCATTGCCGACCGCCTCGGGCTGCCGGCGGTAGCGCTGAATGCCATGCATCCTGGCGGTGGTTCAATCGTTCGAATGATGGCCCGTGAAATCGTTTCAAGGTTTCGAATGATGTTTGAACTTTACCCATTTGTATTGCCCCGTGATTATGGATCTGAGCGCGCCGAAATTGAGTTACCATAAATAGAGCCGGGATAGTGCACCCCTTTGAGGGCACCTTAGAGCCGGTTTAGAAGTGTTTTTCCGTGGCCTTATTGAGCCCAATTTTTGCGGCGCAAGATACTGCTAAAGATGACCTAATCAAGTTTTTGACGTTAAAAAAATATTGTAAAAACATGGTGTTAAAAACGCGCGCGTTTTTTGAGATGTAAAAGATCGCCGTTTATAAACTTCACATGCGCAATACATCACCAAAAAAGAATACTGAATTTGTCTCTGCCAGACCCTTTATGAAATGGGCCGGAGGCAAGACACAACTATTACCCCAGATACTGAGCCGCTTCCCAGCGCAGTTCAATCGCTACCACGAGCCCTTTGTCGGAGGAGGCGCTGTCTTTTTTAATCTTCATCCCAAGCAAGCAACGCTCTCGGATGTAAACCCCGACTTAGTGGGTGCCTACCAGGCGATTAGAGATGACGTAGATGGTGTGATTGAGGCCCTTAAGGCGCACCGCTCAGAAGAGGCTTACTTCTATTCTGTTCGTGAACAACAGGTAGAGATGCTTTCAACGACCGAAGCCGCAGCACGTATCATCTTTTTGAATCGAACGTGTTTCAACGGGCTTTACCGCGTAAATCGAAAAGGTAAATTCAACGTGCCGTTTGGCCGTTACAGCAACCCGACGATTTGCAACGAAGCAAACCTTCGCCGTGTATCGGATGCACTGAAGGACGTACGAATTAAGCATCAATCGGTATTTGAGATGGGCCGCCGCGTACGACGTGGTGATTTGGTGTATTTCGATCCGCCATATGACCCGATATCAAAGACCGCTTCTTTTACCGCCTACGCAAAGGGTGGATTTGGAGACGCTGAACAGGAGCAACTGGCCGAAATGTTTGCACGTTTTGCCGGTCGGGGAGTTCATTGTGTACTCTCGAACTCAGATACTCCGTTTATACGAAAGCTCTATAAAGGCTTTAATATCGGGACAGTATACGCCCGTCGCGCTATCAATAGCCGGGCTGACCGTCGTGGTCCTGTAGGCGAAGTACTCGTTTCTTCTTGCTAAGGCACCGGCGTGAGAGTACCGTTTGCGCCGACTTCCATAAAAACCGTGAAGTCCGCTCATTATTAACACGAGGTGTTCGATGCGTTCGTTAATTTGCATTATTGTTTTGGGCATACTGTCTGCTTGCGGCAGTAGCGGCGGGGGTTACACTGGAGATGTCCGCATCGAGAATGAAGTCGATGCAGAGTTTTTCAGCTCTTACGGTGAAGTGGTTGGTAACGTTACTGTTTTCAGTGAAAGCCTTACAAACTTCGCCTGGGGAGAGTTGTCGAAAATAGACGGGAATCTCTTTATTCAAGACAGCCCGCGGCTTGAGAACTTCAGCCTTTCGGGGCTCAAAGAGGTTAATGGTGCTGTTTTAATCAAGAACAACGACAAGCTCTTTATTTTCAACCTCGATAAGCTCTCTCAAATTAACGGGACCTTGGGCATTGTTTATAATGACCGGTTACCTCAGTGTCGTGCACAGGAAATTGTAGACAATATTGGTGAAGATAATATCACCGGTGGTTTTAACTTGGACTACAACAATGGTGACGATGACTGCTGATTAAGTACTTAATAAGCGAATGAAGGAGAGCATAGCTCTCCTTTTTTTATGTCCTCAAAAGAACGTCGCAGTAGTAACGTACTTTTTTGATAACGCGTCCGAGCGCATTTTCGTGAATGTTACGGCGAAGGACGTGAAGGACCTGTTTCTTAACGCGGTAGGAGTTCATCGGTGCGCGTGCGGTGGCTGACTCTGCGGCCTGGCCCACCGGTTCCCAAAATTCAGAGAGAGGGTATCCCCATGCATCAAGGTCTTCTTCTACTAAGCCACCGACAAGTTCTTGAGCAACCTTAAGGTCGTTTGGTCGGGCTTTAAGGTCAGAGGCCCAGGTGTGAATGGAGCTGGTCACCGGCTTGTCGTGCTTGTGTACAGTCATTGGGTCACCGAAGCTCTTGGTGATGTGATTCTTATTGCCGTAAGTCACGAGGTCGGGTTCGAACTCGAGTCCAATATGCTCCGCGACACGTTTCATTTCGGCTTCCGGGTTGGTGGTCAGGTCTTCATATCGAACCCGCACAATATCCACTGCTTTTCTTCGTAGGAACTCCCCAATGGCGGGGACGTAATCTTGGACAATCGGATTGTCGTTCATGGCCTGCGTGTAGTTACCGTCAAAGAATGAGTGAGCAACGGAATGATGAATAGCCATCGGATGCCGGGTCAGCACCACATAGTGAGCTTCGGGGTAAAGCTTCTCAAGAAAGGGGAGCACCAATCCATAGGCAGGCGTCTTATCTAGGAAGTATTGGCTTGCGTTGGTTTCGCTTAACCGGCCGTAGATTGTGTTGGTGTAAGCGCGCAGTGCGTCCAGATAATCTTCTTCACCCCGGGGCAATTCTTCAACCAGTTCTCGGACGGCTTGACCGGCATTGATGTGGTCGTAAGGGGCCTTCTCTACAGTATTGAAGTAACCCAGGTAGTTGAGCGGGGTTAAGAGGTGAGGCTCAGGATGGGTGAAAACAGCTGAGTGAGACCCAAGCATGCGTTGGAGCATGGTCGAGCCAGATCGAGGTGAACTGATGATGAATATCAAGCGCTTCTGGTCCATGTGGGCAGTATGCTGAATTAGCCGCCGGATTCAACCCTCCAGCGATTATGTGGTGCTTTCTCTTGCTATGGTGATTCCTCTGGGTTAATAACGCCACTGCTGACAACCCGTTAGCAACGTGCTTTTGAGTGCGTCCGTAGCTCAGCTGGATAGAGCACCGGGCTTCGAACCCGGGTGTCGGAGGTTCGAATCCTTCCGGGCGCGCCACAGCACATCCCTCTAGACATTCAGTCGAGGGAGACTCAAATCCTTGTCATGACGAGTATTTTATAAGCATCACGGTGAGCTGCGTGGTGATAGCTCATCTATAGAACTAAAAAGCATAGGTAAGTCATGAAGATAGCAATCTTTCGTCCCTGAGTAATCAGCGCCTGGGATTTGCATCAGCGTTATAATCGAGCCGCATTCAATTGCTTACCCCGGTTCAAGTTTGCTAGACGGCCCTGTTGGCGAAAACGGAGGTCTGCATGACTAAGAAGCGAATTGCCCTGATTTCAACGGGCGGAACCATTGAGAAAACATACTGCGAACTCGATGGAATTCTACGTAACGAGGTTAATGTTCTAGATGTCTTATTGGCCGGGCTTATCTTGC
>JABJBS010000354.1 GCA_018668695.1 Deltaproteobacteria bacterium | reverse complement strand
CGCCAAAAGATAAGGCGGCAATGACCGGATTGAGCCCCAGCTCACGTTCGTCATCCGCATGCATGCCCATGTTATCTCGCCCGTCCCGGTAGTAATTGAGCAACACGTGGTTGAATGATTCACCCGTTGCCTCTTCGACTTGCTTTTGAATTTCCAGAAGAAGTGGATGCATCGGGTAAACAGGGAGGGTCTGCCCTGAATAGCGGTACTCGATATCTCCAGCCCAGGCGACAAGGCGAGGCTGCTTCACGGCCTTACCGAAGACTTTGATATCCCTGTGTTCCCACTCAAGCTGGTCACGAAGGTTTCCAAAAATATCGGTGGCCTCATCGGGTTGATAGAAGTCTTTATAATATTTAACCCAGGCTTCTTCTTGTAGCTCTATATGCTCACATTCCATGAGGCCTATTTGTCTGGTTGTTTCAACACTTTCAAGCTCTATTCAGCCTTAATCTCGTGGAGAATAGGGTCGTGTGGGTCTTAGGATGAGCCGGTGAAGCAAGCGATGGCTAAATTCAGGAAACGAAGTCCGTGAGATTACGACGCGTGGCACCCCGTAATGGATTTTCTTTTTTGCTCAAGCAACGAACGCAGGATGTGGACCACGGCATAATTTCTAGACGTTTGTGGGGAATGTCTTCATCGCATTGGTCACAGACCCCATAGTCGTCTGGGTCGAGTTGTATCTTCGATAAGGCAGCACTGATTTGCCCGAGAACAACCGAGCGATTTTGGTTGCGGCTTGAGGATATGGCCTGGCTCATTTCGGTTAAGGGCTGCCCGTCTTCATCTGGGCGCTCGGCGTCTTGATGAATGGGCTCGGCTTTTTGATCGCCAGCCGATACCATGTCTCGTCGAAATTTTTCCAAGAGCTCTTTGAATTTTTGCAGCTGTTCTGGGCTCATGATGTGCTTCCTCTAGAATCCAGTCCATCCATGCCCTGGCGTAGAGAATTTTTCAAGAGAAGTTCTACGTTCGATATTTCAGCTCATCAATAATTTCGTACTGCTCGCCGGTTGTCCATCCAGCCTCAAGCTCACTGATAAGTTCATGGCGCTCTTCGAAGCTCAGATCTGCCGGGTTAAAGGCAGCTCTGAGTTTGGACAATAGATCTTCAAGCTGCAGTTCCAGCGCTGCTTTGGCATCATCTTTCATGAATGGATCATGCTTCACTGCCGAAACCATCGTTTTCACTTTTTCTTCAGCGCTGTTTAAGTCCTCGTAACGCATGGTGAGCTCTTTTTTACTCATGTCGCTGGTAATCTTCGTCCCCTCAAAGACTGAAAGCGTAGCATCGATTTGTGACTGCATCTCTTTTAAGAGCCCGTTGGTCGAGTTGAAGCTGATTGAGTCTTCCGGTTTACCAAGAATAAGCCTCAACGCGCCCATACCTTCCATGCCTTGGTCATTAACGAACCTGGAAAGAACTTCTGCCCGTTTTTCTCCATCGGGAGCCATACGCAGCTCCAAAAGGAAGTCGGTTACAGCCGTCTCGGAGCATGGTGAGCCCTTGAGTGCTGCGCGAATCTCGGTTGGATGGAGTCCTCGTAATTTAGCCACATCACTTTTACCGAAGGAGCACTCAACACTTACGTTGCGGTCGTGCTTATTCTCAGGGTAGTCGGTTAGGTCGCCAAGGTTCAAACCCAGGGCGGAATCGATGCGCTGAATAAAGTTGGAAAAGAAACTCGACTTCGTTGTACTCTTCTCGACAAGTTCAATCTTCAGATCGATTTTCGCGATAGAGTTGTCAGCGGCAAGTTTAAACGTGCTTCCGATTTTCTCTTGATGACCGCCCCAAGCAAGAAACCCGCCATGCTTTTTCGTGGCGCTTGACGAGAATGTCGCCGCACCATCTTCGTTTGTCTTAAAGCTTTCCCCAGTGCGCAGTCCGCCTGTCCATGAAGAGCTGGCATCACGAAGGCCGGTGTCTTCTTTGATACGCTCCATCGCTTGGTAATCGGTGGTTGAGGTCCAACCCCGGTCGAGGTCTACATAAAGTTTAACTGCAGCATCGTGGCTTAGGGCCGAGAGGTCCAAAGACTCTTCATACTTGAGTGATATCGCCTCAAGTTGGTCGCTTAGCTCACGCCGCTGTGCATCGTTGTAGAAGGGATAGTCCAGAACGCGTTTTTGAAGTTCGGTAAGATCCTTCTTGGCCCGTTGAACTGCCTTAAACCTTTTTGAAACATCTTTCGTTTTGGTGCTGTCGGTAATGGCTTTGCTGTAGGTGCTGGCAATCTTGGTGACTGCTGCCAAATCCGTTTTGATGGCCCCTGAGATTGAATCAATATGAAACTCGGGCTCGGGGTCGATGGTTGTGGCGATTCGGTGAAGTGCTCCACTCGCCATAATACCTTCGTCTTGAATGAAGTGTTCTAAAACTCGAACCAGGGCCTCTTCGTTGGGGGCCGAAGCGATTCTTCTGCCGAACTTTTCGGCTTGTTCCGGAGTTGCTCCCGCCGCCTTAATCGCGCCAGAGATAACATCTTCCGGTAGGTTTTTAATTTTCCCTAAATCAGAAGCATCGAGAGTTTGTCTCAAAATGAGTTGTTGTTCTCCCTTTGCGGCTACCGTGCTCTTGTTGAAGTCTGTGCCGTATGCCTTGTTTACTTTGTTTACAAAGAGGTTGTT
>JABJBS010000353.1 GCA_018668695.1 Deltaproteobacteria bacterium | reverse complement strand
TAGATACCACAGCAGGCTCTCGGATCACGGTCTCTGGGCTGCCCCACACTGCCGTCTGTGATGATAAAGTTGGCTTGCTCATCACACTCAACCTGCTTCTCAATAATCGGCTCAACCGAGCTGCCCGAAATGCGAAATGAAATCGTAAGGTGGCTGTGCCCAATGAAAGTAACCGGCGCAAGGCTATCAAAGCCGCCGCGCAGCACACCCATAGCCTGGTCTGCGGAGAAAAGGTAATCGAAGGCTTGAGGCATCACGGGTGCGCCGTGACAAAACTCAACGTGCCCTTCACGCACCTTGTAGGGCATGTCTTTGAGCCACTGCATGTTCTCCGGTGAAATACGTTCTTTGCACCAGCTTAGAGCATGGCGAGCGGCATCGTAGTAATCTTCGTAACTCATTCGCCCGCAAACAGCAGCGTCATGATTTCCCATGACCGCAAGCGGCTCAAGCTCACGGATCTTCGTACAGACCTCGTCTGGGTTGGCTCCGTAGCCTACGGCGTCACCCAAGAATGCGTAACGGTCCACTCCCTCGTCCTTCAAGAAGTCTAAAACGACATCCAGAGCTTCAATATTACCGTGAACATCTGAAAAGATTCCGTACCGCATTTTGCCTCTTTTACTGCTTACTTAAGGATAGCCTAACACGACTTTCACTCGCAATCCCACATTCAGCTATTCACAAAGGCCTCGGCTTCGTAGTAAACAGCTCCTCTTGTGTCGAACTTACCAGAAATAGAAGCTTTAGCGCTCCTCGAAATAGAGGGAATTCCATCTGCGCTCCGCGCTCAGGATGAGGCCTTAAAAATGGCCGAAATCCAGATCGTGGCGTTTGCACCGGTCTCTCCTGGTAAAGTCATCTTCATTTTTGCAGGTGATGTGGCAAGTGTAGAAGCGTCTCTCGAAGCTGCCGACGAATCCCTGGGCCCCCGCCGCATCGACCAGCTCATGCTGCCGTTCGTGCACCCCAGCGTGGTTCAAGCGCTCCACAATCAGCGAGTTGATGCTCCAGCTGGCCAAGCTATTGGTATGTTGGAGCTAAAAACCGTCGCCTCCGGGATCTTATGTGCCGATGCCGGCGTAAAGAGTGCAAATGTCACGCTATCTCGAATCCACCCAGCCTCAGGCTTTGGTGGTAAAACCTTCGTGACCTTCTGGGGTGAGCAAGCCGACGTAGAAGCAGCAGTAGAGGCCGCCGTTGAAATGGCTGGCTCAAACACCCTCGACCACGAAGTCATCGCAGCTCCGCACACGGAACTCGACCCGAACCGATTTGTGCGGCCCTGGAGCCTCGATCCAGCCAGCTAAACGCCTTCATCAATGATGCCGATCTTAAGAAATACGAAATATTTCTCTCCAGGGAATACTGCGCCGTCCCTCGGGGTTGAAAGGCTGGAGAAATTCGGACAAAACATCACACCAGTAGGTTTGTTGTGATTGGCGAAACAATGCGAGTGAACAAAAAACATAAAGTTTTTAGGAGATTGGTTGCTAGCACAGTGGCCTTGTACCTTCTCGTCGCCAGTGGTCCGGCCTGGGGTTCCAATATCAACCAAGCTTTGGCCGCCCACGGTATCCAAGCCATCGATCCCGCGGTAGCAGCCTCGAATTTTAAGCTCCCTACCCTCCAAGGCTCAGAAATTGCCCTCTCCGACACAGCCGGACGCTGGGTTGTCCTCACATTCTTCGCCACTTGGTGCGGCCCGTGCATGCACGAGATGCCTTCCTTGCAAACCTTCCATGAAATGCATCACCCGCAAGGCATTGACTTATTAGCCGTATCAACAGACGAATCCCCGGCGCCGGTGCGCTCCATGGCCCGTAAAATGGGCATCACTTTCCCAATCTTGATGGACCCTCAAGGTGAGGTCTCCCGAGCCTACAAAGCGAGCAGCATCCCAGTCACTTACCTCATATCACCCGAGGGGACATTGATTGGAATTGCCAGAGGCGCCCGAGACTGGAGCAAGATGCAAGGCTTGGTAGATGCCCTGCTCGAGATGATGCCAACAGATGATGCACCCGCTGATATCTACGCGGCCAACGCTCAAGGAATCGAACTCCCCACCATCTTTAATCCGCCCACGGCCAGGGTTATCGCGCCGGAAGTCCCCCAAACCGCCAACAACACTTTCCATATCGATGTGCCGATTACTTGGTCGGGTAATTTCAGTGAATACTTGCTGCACCCGCCCACCATCGCCCTGCCCACCGGTGCCAACGAAGTCTCCATGACCGCAAGCACAACCAGCCAAGCTGGCTCGAAGGTCGTCACTTATCGCTTCAGCTATACCGTGGCAGAGCCTGGCAGCTACAAATTTGATCCCATCGAGCTCAAATACACACCGCGCGGTGAAGCTGAACCCATTCGTGAGCGAGTCGACGGCCCCACCATCGAGGTCCAGGGAGCACTGGCCTCTCATGCTTCAATATTTGTGGCCACAGGTCTTGCTTTCGCCGGGCTCTTCACAATCTTTGGGCTCTTTCTGCTTCGAAAAAAACAAGCTGCGCTCAAATCAGAGCACTCTCCCAAAGCCACGCTTGAAAGCATTCAGAACAAGCTCCAAGATGCTCGACGATTACGGATGGACAGTGATATAGCTGCCTACCTCGATTTACTGAATGAAGTGATGGAGGAGCTTGGCGCTCACCTTTTTGAAGCCCAGCAATCCTCTCTCACACAACTTCGAGAGCAGGTTCGGTACGGTGGTCAGATAGTAGATGAACCCACCTTAGACCTGATGGAACGAAAAATAGAACTTGAACTAGACACAAGGCGTCCCAACCCGGACGACCAAGACAAGTCCTCCATCGAATTTGTCGATGAGGCTTGAGAGGATGCACATTCAATGACCTCCGCACCTACACAAGACATTAGCCGAGAAATCGAAGCGTTTGCACAAACGCTCAACCGCCTGCGCGACGAAGTAGCCAAGGTCGTGGTTGGTCAACGCTATATGATTGACCGCTTGGTCCTTACTCTTATTGCTGACGGACACATCTTAATCGAAGGTCTCCCAGGACTTGCAAAGACCACGGCGGTGAAGACCCTCGCTGAAACTATCCAGGCGGACTTCTCACGGGTCTCGTTCACACCAGACTTACTGCCTGCCGATGTTGTGGGCACTGAGATCTACCGCCCATCAAGCGGTGACTTCGACCTCAAGAAAGGTCCGGTATTTACCAACTTTCTGCTGGCTGATGAAATCAACCGCGCGCCCGCCAAAGTACAAAGTGCTCTGCTCGAAGCGATGCAGGAGCGCAACGTAACTATCGGCGACACCACTCACGAATTGCCCAAACCATTTTTAGTCCTCGCAACACAAAACCCAATCGAGCAAGAAGGCACCTACCCGCTCCCCGAAGCACAGGTTGACCGTTTTATGCTTAAGCTCAAAGTGGGTTACCCCAACCGCGAAGAAGAAAAAGAAATCATGCGGCGATATTCTCAAAAAGAGAAGCCACAAGTCGACAAGGTTCTAACCACAGAAGATATCCTGCGTGCTCGTGAGCTTGCAGACAAAGTATACGTAGACCCGAAAGTTGAAGAGTACATTGTAGACTTGATTTTCGCGACGCGTGAGCCAGCTCTCTTCAAGCTCGGCAAGCTTGAGAAGCTTATCGAGATTGGTGGTTCGCCTCGTGCTACCATCTTCATGCTTCAAGCCTCTCGAGTATTTGCACTGATGAATGGCCGTGGCTATGTGACACCACAAGACGTGAAAACGATTGCTCCTGATATTCTTCGCCACCGGGTCCTCGTAACCTATGAAGCAGAAGCTCAAGAATTAACCAGTGACGACATCATCCAAGAAGTGCTTAGCACCGTAGATGTACCCTGAGCGAATTAGGCAGCCCATTCTATGACTGACAACAACCTCACGGATGTTCTCTCACCAGAGATTTTCGCACGGATCAAAGCCATTCAGATCCGCACGCAGCGCCTCGTCACAGATGCACTCGCGGGCGATTATGAAAGCGCCTTCAAAGGCCGCGGCATGGAATTCGAGGAAGTCCGTGCTTACACCCCCGGTGACGACGTACGCCACATCGACTGGAAGGTTACCGCAAGGACCAGCATCCCCCACATCAAAGTTCACCGTGAAGAGCGAGAGCTCACGGTCATGCTCATGGTGGATGTTAGTTCATCAGGAGCCTTTGGTACGGTGAACCAGTTCAAGAACGAAATAGCTGCGGAAGTAGCCGCCGTGCTCGCTTACACTGCTATCAAAAACAATGACCGTGTCGGGCTCATCATTTTCTCAGATCGCATTGAGCATTATGTGCCCCCTAAAAAAGGTCGCGCTCACGTTTGGATGGTCATTCGTGACATTCTAAACTTCAAACCGGAGCGCCGGGCCACAGACCTAGATGCCGCCATTGAGTTCATGGGTAAAGTCATCAAGCACCGAAGCGTCGCTTTCGTTATCTCCGATTTCATCGACCATGAAGTAACGCAGCGGCTACAGACAGCCTCCAAAAAACATGACCTCACCGCCATCTCTATTTCCGACCCCAGAGAGCTCACGCTACCCCCTGTTGGCATTCTAGAACTTGAAGATGCGGAAACGGGTGAGACCATCATTGTAGACACACGTGACAAAAACACACGCGAAGGATTTCGCATTTTAGGACGGGACGACCGCAATCAACGGCGAGAAGGATTTCGCCGGGCGGGCATTGGACAGATCGAGCTGCGCACCGACCGCGGCTACATCGACCCCATCATGCGATTTTTCCGCAGCAGAGACGCACAAAGGTAGAGGACGAAAACCGTGGATTTAAGACAACCTCCCATAACCCCCGAGCCTCAAAACGGGCCAACCAAGGGCATGATGCTTATTCTCAACCTTGTGACCATTGCGGTGGTGGCAGGATTGGTTATTTGGGGAAACTCCGACAAGAGCAGCGCAAATACTTCCACAGATTCCATTCGCGAGGTCGCAAGTAAACTTAAAGCCGCCGGTGCATTGGAACCTGCTGCCCATCGATACGCTTCCTGGATTGAAAACAACCCGAGCCACCCCGAGAAAGGTGTTATGGCCTACAGCGTGGGTAATATTTACTTAGACCTTGGAAAGTTTGGTCATGCCCTGCGCTGGTTTTACGAGGCAGAAGTTGCCGGTGTTGGCGATATGCAACCAGAGCTCGCAAAGAAGCTTGTACACACGCTTGAAAGATTGGGGCGTGTCCATGCGGCGCGGGCTGTTCTCACCGGCCAAACGCAGCTTGCTCCAGATACCGTCCAGCGCTCCAAAGATGACGTGGTGGTGGCTGAAATCGGTGAGCGGAAAATTTATCAGTCGGACCTTCAACGTGCCTTAGACGATATGCCTCCAGAATTTGCCAAAGAACTCAGCGGGCCACAAAATGCCCCTAAGCTGCTGCAAAAACATGTGGCCGATGAATTGGTTTGGAGAAAAGCTCAAAAGTTAGAATATGAAAATAAGCCAGAGGTTCAAAGACGCTTAGCCCAAATGCATAAGCACTTGGTCGTTGGCCATTTTCTTGAACAAGAAGTCGCCAGCAACATCCAAGTAGAAGACTCCGACCTAAGGAACTTCTTCGAAGCTCAAAAGGCGATGTTTAAGCAAGGCGATAAAGAACCAACTTTCGAACAAGCCAAGCCTGCCGTTGAGCAAGCTTACCGCATGATGAAGGTACAAAAGGCATACAGCGATGTCATCACCCAAGAGATGAGCGCTGGCGATGTGAAGCTTTACCCCGAAAGGCTCACTCGTTAACCATGCGGCAATCTCAATGCATCATAGCCGTTGCGGCCCTTCTTGTTTGCCTAAGCTCCTGCGCCAAAGAGCAAGCCACTACAACTGCGACCGATAACCGGCCATCTGTAGAAGCAAGTGCAAGCGTTGATAAAGCCATCGCAACAACCGGTGACGTCATCACCTACCGAGTGACGGTCAACCACAAACCCAGCGTCACCTTAGAGCTACCTGAAGTGGGGTCAGAAATTGCCGGTCTGCGAATCATCGACTTCGGCAGAGAGAAAAGCCCTGAAACCGATAGCCGTGTTGAAGTCACCGCCTGGTACCAATTACGTGGCGACCTTGTTGGCTCATACATCCTCCCCTCCATTACGATTGCCTTCCAGGAAGGTACCGGCGATGACCTCCAAAAAGGAACCATCGAGACCTCCGAGATATTTCTAGAAATTAAAAGTGTTTTACCCAAAGACGGAAGTGCCGCCGACATCCGCGGTCTTAAAAAGCTTCGCCGCGTGGAAAGCCCTATCCCCTGGCCTCTCTATGGTGCAATTGGTGCGGTACTCCTGGTGCTACTTATCGTTTTTATATGGCATCGTCGTAAAAATCGTCCCGTGGTGGTGGTACCTCCGGCTCCCGCACATGAAATAGCGTTTGAAGCGCTCAACCACCTTCGACAAACAGATTTTAGCGACCAAGACGCGGTTCGTAAATATTACTTCTCACTCTCCGCCGTGGTCCGGGCCTATGTTGAAAATAGATTTGGCATGAACGCAACCGACCTAACAACCGAAGAGCTGGTGCCGTTTATTCAACATGAACTTCCAGTAGATGCGCCCCTGAAAAATCAACTGCGCTCATTCCTCGAGTCCACCGACGCCATCAAATATGCCGGAGGAGCCGCTCAAGAGTCTGAAATCGAACGCGCCTACGAACAGGCACTTTCGTTTGTTGAAGCAACCGTTCCTAAACCAGAGCCCATCGAAGAGGCTGCAGCATGAGTCACCTCAATTTCGCAGATACCTGGCTAGGCCTCATTATCGGCCCAGTCGTCTTGATTTGGGCATTGGCTATGCTCTGGCGTTTTGGTTCAGCTCAGCAGGCCGGCCGTGGGCACGCGGCTTTGCGCTTCTCAAGCATTAGCTCGCTCAAGCGTCTCAAACCATCGATGAGCATTCGTATTCGTCAGCTGCTGCACCTGCTTCGCATTGTTACTGTTGTAATGATTACGATTGCCATCATGCGGCCACAAACCGGGAAGCAGCATACCAAGGTTATCACTGAAGGCGTTGATATCGTTCTTGCCATCGATACTTCAGGGAGTATGCAAGCCTTAGACCTAGACGCCGAAAAACCACTGAAGCGTCGCCGTAATAGACTCGAAGTGGTCAAAAGCGTCGTCGCCAAGTTCGTAGAGAAACGGCCCAATGACCAAATTGGCGTGGTCGTATTTGGCGAAGAAGCATTTACGCAATGCCCGCTCACACTCGACCATGGCATAGTCGCTACATTTCTCGATGCTCTTGAAATCGGTATGGCCGGTGATTCTACCGCAATCGGTTCTGCGTTGGGTACCGCAGTTCGTCGTCTAAAAGACAGCCAAGCCAAATCAAAAATTGTGGTCCTACTTACCGACGGCCGTAGCAACGCCGGTAGTTTATTGCCTCAAAGTGCAGCAGAAGCCGCCGCAGCCTTTGGCATTAAAGTCTACACCATTGGAGCCGGTACCCGAGGCAAAGCACCGTTCCTCCAGCAGGGTCTCTTTGGTTCCCAACCCGTGTATCAAGACGTGGAAATTGACGAGACAACACTCCAAGCCATCGCCACTACAACAAAGGGCGCTTATTTCAGAGCCGAAGATGAAAAAGCACTGGATGCTATTTATGGCAAAATCGATGCTCTTGAAAAAACAGAAATCAAGAGCATGAGCTACCTAGAATACAACGAAGAATTCTCGCTCTTCGTCTGGGCGGCCTTACTCCTTTTGCTTACGGAAATTGTTCTGCTCGGCACACGTTATAGGAAGATCCCATGATGGCACGCATCACAACATTGTGCTTGACCATGCAAACTCTGCTGCTCACAGGATGCGATGGCAAATTAGGACGACCTGATTTGCTCTGGCTGCTTTGGGGCGCACCGCTGCTCATCGCATTTTATATTTATGTTGCTCGGACAAAGTCTTCATTGCTCAAACAATTTGCAAGCCTCGAGCTGGTTCAGCGCCTCGCGGGTAACTACAGCCAAGAACGACAAACCTATAAAGCGGTCTGCATTGTTATTGCACTGAGCCTGGGAATTCTCAGCCTTGCCCAACCTCGATATGGTTTCACCTGGGAAGATGTTAAACGCGAAGGCGTTGATATCGTGATTGCGTTGGACGTATCGGACAGTATGCTCGTTGAAGATGCCGAGACAGGTGGCAAACTAACCCGTATCGAACGCGCAAAACGTGAAATCACTGATCTGCTTCGGTTACTCGATGGCGACCGTGTTGGCTTGGTTGCCTTTGCCGGTACCGCATTCCTCGAATGCCCTCTCACCCTTGATTACGCAGCGGCCCAAATCTTTTTAGGGACCATCGATACAGAACTTATCCCCGTAAAGGGCACTGACCTATCCTCCGCCATCCTCACCTCTGTGGATGCGTTTAAGGGCGGCAACGAAGGCTCGCGGGCTGTGATTCTCATTACCGACGGTGAAGACCACAGCGGTGATGCGCTTGCGGCAGCTGAAGAAGCCAAGAAAGAAAACGTGCGGGTATTTACCATTGGTATTGGCCGCGATGAAGGCGCACCTATTCCCGACGCAAGAGGCGGCTTTAGAAAAGACCGCCGAGGCGAAATGATTTTAAGTAAGCTCGATGAGCCAACCCTTCAAAAAATTGCGCTCAACACCGGAGGCCGCTACGTGCGTTCAGTCACCGGTGACATGGACCTCGAAGAAATCTACACCGGCGGCATCAAAGCAACCCTTCAAGACCAAGAGTTGGGATCCAAAAGACGACAACACTGGGAAGAGCGCTTTCAATGGGTGCTTGGGTTGATGCTCATTTTCCTAATGCTTGAGCCCTTTATCTCAGAACAAGTTCGCAGGAGAGATAATCATGTTGCGTAGGATTCTTCCGATATGTGTTTATCTACTTAGCTGCACGGCGTGGGCACAAAATCCACCCAACTCGGCAGGACAAATAACCACACCGATGCCGCAAAACGTTCCATTACCGGCACAACAAAAACCAGCGCCTCTCTCAAATAAAAAGTTCAAAGATCCCTACAAGGCATTCGAGGCCGGCGCGTATGACCAGGCTCTCCAAGGGTTTGTCGATTTACAGATTGAAAAACCAAACGACACAGATCTCATGCTCAGTATCGGGGCAGCACATTACCAGATGAACAACTTGGAAGATGCCACTCAGTCTTTTCAGAGTGCAGCCGCCAATGGCACCAAAGCCGTACAAGCTGAAGCTCATTACAACCTGGGCAACACCTACTTTAAGGAAGGTAAACTCGAAGAATCGGTTAAGGCTTATCAGCGCGCTCTTGAACTCAACCCCAGCGACGAAGACGCAAAATTCAATATTGAATACGTTCGAGATGAAATCCGGCGGCGTCATGAAGAAGCGAAAAAGCGGCAACAAGACCAAGAGAACCAACAAGACCAAAAGCAGCAAGAGCAACAACAAAACGATAAGCAAGATCCCAACAAGCAAGATGAGCAAAAGCAAAAGGAAGACGGCCAAGAAGGTCAAAACCAGGACGGGCAAGAAGACGCTCCTGAGCAAGACACAGACAAAGACGGCCTACCGGATGAGCAAGAAAAGTCTGCAAAGAACCCCACGGATCCCAATAACCCGGACAGTGACGGTGACGGCCTCTCCGACGGTGAAGAAGATAAAAATGGTAACGGGCAAGTAGACAAAGACGAAACTGACCCCAACAAAAAAGACTCTAACGGCAATGGAGTCAGCGATGGTGAAGAAGCCAAGAAGGCTCAGCAAGAGCAAGAAGCCAATGCCAAAAAAGGCAAACAAGATATGAGCAAGCAAGACGCCGAGCGTCTACTCCGAAACCTTGGCCCCGAGCGTAAGCCATCTAAACGCGGTAAGAAGGCCAAGGGCCGGCGCGCACCCGGTGGAAAGGACTGGTAATGATGAACCAACTTACCCGTTCAGCCTTTATCCTCCTGGTAACCCTCCTGCCCTCGCTGGGTTATGCCGCGGGAATCTCAGTGAGTGTTGACCGTAATCAAGTCACCACCGAAGACCAAATTCAGCTTGTTGTAGAAGTTGAAGGTGGACGCAGTGAGCCCGAGCTTCCGGAGTTTCCATCCTTCGAGGTTTATAATCGAGGCCGTTCATCTCAAACCAACATCATCAACGGCAAAATGAGTTCGAGCGTATCATACAATTTCATTCTGGTACCAAGCCAAACCGGCAAGTTTCAAATTGGGGCAGCCAGTGTAGATATCGACGGCAAGCTCTACCAAAGTAGGCCTTTTATCCTCACTGTTTTAGACCCTAGCCAAAAACCGAAAGAACAAGCTGCTGCATTTATCGAGACAACAGTATCAACGGAAACGCCTTATGTGGGCGGGCAGATTGTGTACACCTGGAGGCTTTACCGCCGCGTTCGTCTTACCGGGGCCGATGTTACGTTCCCCGAGTTCGAGGGCGTCGTAATTGAAGAACTCGGCGAGC
>JABJBS010000352.1 GCA_018668695.1 Deltaproteobacteria bacterium | reverse complement strand
GGGGCTGCTACACCCACGTTCACGCCAACCATACTCACACCGGATTCTGTTTGATACTTGCGAGCCGCTCCGCCATCACTGGTGAAGATAGCCGTAGCATTTGCGTACTCACTGGATTGAACCATGCTCAGAGCCTCGTCCAGGTTCTTGGCCTTACGAAGCGCCAAAACCGGACCGAAAATCTCTTCTTTGTAAATGGCCATATCGTCCGTGACTTCATCAAAGATGGTCGGGCCAACCCACTCACCGTCAGGGTATCCTTCTACAGCTGCCTTGCGGCCATCGAGTAGAATCTTGGCGCCATCCTGAACGCCTTTTTCAATATAAGACAAGATACGGTCGCGAGAGCCCGCGCAGATCACCGGGCCCAGGGTCACGCCCTCATCTAAACCATTGCCAAGCTTGAACTCACTTGCCCGCTCCACCAATTTATCTTTGAATTTATCGTAAGCATCGCCCACCAGAACCGCTACACTGGCTGCGAGGCATCGTTGGCCGCCGCAACCAAATGCACTGTCAACCACCGCATTCACGGTTGGTTCTTCCACTGCATCAGGCATGATCACAACGTGATTTTTTGCTCCACCGAGTGCCTGAACACGCTTGCCCAATGACGAGGCACGCTCGTAGACCTTGCGAGCAATCGCAGTCGATCCCACAAAGGAAATACCCTGCACATCCGGATGCTCAACCAGCCCCTCGGCAACTTCTTTCGTGCCGTGAACCATGCTCAAAACGCCCTTTGGAAATCCCGCCTGTTCAATCAACTCAAATTGAAATTGCTGAGAAAGTGGAACCTTTTCAGACGGCTTCAGAATAAACGTGTTTCCAGTAGCCACCGCATAGGGCCAGAACCAAAGCGGAACCATGGCCGGGAAGTTAAAGGGCGTAATCGCCGCATAAACGCCCAGAGGTTGTCGAATCGTTTTGCAATCGATACCGGGGGAAATATCCGAAAGTGATGTGCCCTGCATCAATGCAGGAATGCCACAAGCATGCTCAACATTCTCAATACCGCGCCGGATGCTACCACGGGCCTCTGCCAGCGTCTTACCGTGCTCCTTCGTAAGTGTGCGTGCGAGTTCTTCTTTATGTTCATCAAGAAGAGCCTTGTATCGAAACAGATATCGCGCCCGTTCAATCGCAGGTACATCGCGCCAGTCCTCGAAGGCATCCTTGGCGGCTTTAACGGCTTGATTGAGTTGGTCGCGATTTGTGAGAGGGACCTGTGCCAGGCGCTCGCCCGTGGCGGGGTTTACCAAAGGCAAAGTATCTACGCCTCTAGGCTCTTCCCATTGACCGTTTACGAAATTCTTCAACACATCACCATTCATGGCGCAACCTCTCTCAGCCTGACCAGGGCGCACCTATCCGATGCGGTCCAGACCGTATTTCTGTACAACTTTTATTACTTTTTAGCATCCCAGAATGGGAAAACTGCCACCGCTGACCCCACTACATCGTCAGGGCGGCCCAGCAGTATAGACAAGACGGATCTGGTGTCAACAAATTTCTGCGTTCACACGTACTTTTCGTAGAAAGGTCGCGTTTTGGGACGTATTCACTATCCCAAAACGCAACAGGCACCGATTGGTTAAGAGCGGCTCTTAGATTCCTGCCGTTTTGCCAGAGCTTTGGTGTACGGAGCATGGCACGGGCGCTTCACATAGCGCCCTGCGCCACGTTCTGCACGCAAATCGCCGTCGGTGTAGACCAGTTTACCATTGCTAACCGTGGCAATATTCACACCTTGAATTTCCATACCTTCGAAAATATTGAAATCCACTTTTTGATAATGCGTTTTCGCACTGATGGTTCTCGATTTCTCCGGATCCCAAACAATAACATCAGCATCCGCGCCCACTGTAATCGCTCCTTTGCGTGGATGGATGTTAAAAATCTTAGCCGCATTCGTAGACGTTACCGCCACAAATTCATTGGGTGTCAGCCGGCCTTTGTTCACACCGTGGTGCCAGAGAATACTCATTCGGTCCTCTAAACCACCTGTTCCATTTGGTATTTTGGTGAAATCATGACGGCCTGCTTCTTTTTGCTCAGTCACAAATGTGCAGTGATCCGTAGCCGTGGTCTGAATAAGTCCCGACTGCAAACCACACCAGAGTGCTTCCTGATGATGCGGAGGTCTAAAAGGAGGGCTCATCACGTGATGCGCTGCTGTTCTCCAATCGGGATTGCGGTAGACACTGTCGTCAATCACCAGGTGCTGAGACAATACTTCGCTAAAGACCGTTTGGCCTCTTAGTCGCGCAGCAATAACCGCATCCAAGGCATCTTTTGAGGACGTGTGAACAATATAAAGGGGCACACCCACCATCTCAGCGATACGAATCGCCCGGTTGGCAGCTTCACCTTCCACTTCAGGTGGTCTTGAAAGAGGATGACCTTCAGGCCCTGTGATTCCCTGCTCCAACACGCGTCGTTGCAAGTGACTTACGAGCTCGCCATTTTCCGCGTGAACCGTAACCAACGCCCCCAATTCTCGCGCCTTTTCAAAGCTCGCGACCAGGATCTCATCGTCGGCCATAATGGCGCCTTTATAGGCCATGAAATGCTTAAAACTGTTGATGCCATGCTCAGTTGCAAGTGTTTCCATGTCTTTGGGGACCGACTCATCCCACCACGTAACAGCGATGTGAAAACTATAATCGGCGGCAGCTTTCTGCGCCCAATCCTGCCAGGTGTTGTACGCTTCCAGCAGCCGGGTTTGAGGGCTTGGAATCACGAAATCAATCAACATCGTGGTGCCACCGGTTAGCATGGATGCTGTACCGGTATAGAAATCATCTACTGCATGCGTGCCCATGAAGGGCAATTGCATATGTGTTTGAGGATCAATGCCCCCTGGCATCACGTAGCAACCACCGGCATCTACCTGCTCGGCTCCGGCCGGAATATCGAGGTTTTCACCAACTTGTTGGATGACACCATTTTCGCAATAAACATCAGATCGAAAAGTGCGATCACTGGTGACAACCGTACCACCACGAATCCATACAGACATATTTTTATCTCCCATCATGTGTTGTTTCTAAGCCGCAAAATGCAAAGACAGCGTATCGATTTGCGACGCGCTTAAAAGCGGGCCGCAGCAACTAGCACAATAGTGGAAGATAATTCAAATCCAGGACGATATTCCTTACGGAGTCGGCTCATCCGAGGTAGCTTTTTTATAGAGCGATGCCGGATCGATGGTGGTCCGAAGCGTGGTATTGAAGCTGCCTTCGATGCTGGTATGGCTCTTGGCAACAAAGCTCTCGCCCCTATCGGCGTGAACACCCAACATGATTCTCACCCGGCCATCGCTGTCTAATTTCTCGACCGTGATGGCACTTTCATCAATATCGTGTTCACGCATGGCTTCACGACCAGCGGCAACTGCCTCAGGCGCAATATCCTGAGCCGCAGCGAGATCACCCTCGAGCCGCAGCTCTCCAGACAACACAATATCAGTGGGCTGATTATTTAAACGCATATCTGGATTGGCATCGGGACTGGCAAATCCGCCCGTGTGCAAACCAAATTCACCCAGTGTGGCACGCACCCGTGTGCCCTCTTTAAGATTCAAGCTGCGCAATGCCGCCCCGTCAGCACCAACCGTCACGCTTCCTTGCGCAAGCTCCGCATCCATGACCGTGTTCGTAAACTGAACGCTCAGGCTTGCCCCCGTCTCTTCACGGCGAAAGCTAAGATGTCTTAATTCGGACTCAATGACTGCATTGGGACGCATCTCGAGATTAAATTGGGGACTGAAGGTGGTAAACCGGCACTTGGTAATTTGCGCCTTCGCACTCAAAGGCGTCTCTGCATCGCTTACAAGATCTAGCGCGCCATCACTTCCAATACTCAACGAGGCGCGGCCTTGAATATCGATTTGCCGCAGCTCAACATCGGTTTCTTTGTTGCTCACGGGATCCAGACCAGAAACCGAGGCATCGAGGTTCTCGATGATCAACTTCTCAGGCGTGCTTATGGTTCCGGCGCCTATGCGTAGGCTGCCACCATTTACCTGGGCACTTCGAATATCGACCAAAGCCGGTGGTTTATCGGTATCTGGAACAGGCAACGGTAAAAGCCCG
>JABJBS010000351.1 GCA_018668695.1 Deltaproteobacteria bacterium | reverse complement strand
TTAAGTCCATAAACGTTCCGGCCTCTGGGCATTCAACTTGATTTCCTGGATCGCTTGCATCGGCCGCGTCGCTTGCATCGGCCGCGTCGCTTGCGTCTGCCGCGTCGCTTGCGTCTGCCGCGTCGCTTGCATCTGCTGCGTCACTTGGGTCGGCGTTGTCACCAGGGTTGGCCGTACCACCGCTTCCGCTGGTGGTATCCCCTGTGGTGTCGTCGTTGGTCGTTTCTCCAGCAGCAGTGTCGTCTGTTGGGTCGGCAGAGGTATCAGGGTCGCCAGCGCAGCCTGCTAATGCGAGCGAGAATGCGAATAGATAGGTACTAAGTCTTTGAAATTGCATTTAAAACCTTTTTGTTGGGCGCAGCGATGCACCTTGCAAAGGAGTTTATGCCAAGAGTCGGGGAATTGTTAAAAGCCGTGGGAAAATATTCTAGAGCGTAAAGATCTAAGAGTTTGGCTCATCACACTCAACAGTCAATTCGGGCGGCTCATATTCAATGGGCGATACTTTGTTGAGCTCGAATTGTTTTCGGCTCAGTGCCACGTAATTGTGCCCAATTTCAACCTGCGCACCTTCGTTAACGCGTTTACCGTCGGCTCCAAGCCTGGCGTTCATCGTGGCCTTCTTGCCGGTATGGCATACGGTTTTAAGCTCAATGAGCTCCTCGGCCCAAGCCAGCAGGTATTGGCTGCCTTCAAAAGGTTCGCCTCTAAAATCCGTACGAAGACCGTAGGCAAGCACGGGGATACTAAGGTGATCACAGACTAAAGTGAGCTGCAGGACCTGCGTTTTGGTAAGAAACTGGGCCTCATCGATAAGGACACAATTTACTTTTTGTTTCATGTGCTGAGCGCGAATTTCAACGAATAAGTCGTATTCTCGGTTAAAAATGGTCGCATCGGCCTGCAGACCAATCCGGCTGGTTATCTTACCTTGCCCGTAGCGATCATCGAGCTGGGGAGTAAAGAGCAGTGTGTGCATGCCGCGTTCGCGGTAGTTGTGCGCAGACTGCAATAATGTAGCACTTTTACCAGCGTTCATGGCGGCGTAGTAGAAATATAATTTTGCCATTGGGAATCTCTTTCGACCTGCTCTTAAGCTAGGGAATGGTGTGTCATAAGATCTCATAGGGCCGCAACTTAAAAGTTGAGGGGTTTGCTGGCTTGGGAGTGTTTGACGAACTAGTATTTTCCTGCAACGAATCAACGTAAGGGAAGGGAGATGAAACCATCTTCCTTGGAGTACGATATGCAGCGCGACGAAATGCTTGAGAGAATCCGTAATACCGACGAGCAATGGGACATGATCATCATTGGCGGTGGTGCCACTGGCCTTGGAACTGTTCTTGAAGCCGCCAGCCGTGGCTACAAAGTTGTTCTTTTAGAGCAGTCAGACTTTGCCAAAGGCACATCGAGTCGAAGCACCAAACTTGTTCACGGGGGAGTGCGCTATCTTCGTCAAGGAAACATATCTTTGGTGGTTGAGGCTTTAAGAGAGCGTGGCCGCTTACGGCGCAATGCTCCGCACTTGGTGCGAGACCTCTCCTTTATCGTGCCTCATTACGATTGGTGGGAAGGCCCTTTTTACGGCGTTGGTTTAAAGCTTTATGACATGCTTGCCGGTAAAATGGGTTTGGGTCCATCGAAGTGGATCTCACGAGAGAAAACATTGCGTAAAATCCCCACAGTCCAAACCTACGGGCTCCGGGGCGGCGTGATGTATTACGATGCTCAATTTGACGATTCGAGACTTGCCACCAACTTGGCACAAACAGCTGCTGAACAAGGCGGTGTGGTTGTGAACTATACGAAGGTTGTGGGTCTGCTCAAAGATGAACAAGACGGCCTAACGCGTGGCGTGGTTGTCGAAGACATGGAGGGCGGTGAGCACTTTGAGATTCGAGGCAAAGTTGTCATCAATGCCACAGGAGTCTTCACCGATGGTGTTCGGCGTATGGACGATCCTGAGTCTGCGAAAATCATCATGCCAAGCCAAGGCGTGCACATTGTTTTAGATAAATCATTTTTGCCGGGTAATACCGCAATCATGGTTCCTGACACAGATGATGGCCGCGTCCTCTTTGCGATTCCATGGCATGACCGAGTGGTGGTCGGAACGACCGATACGGAAGTGGAAGAGCCAGAGCTTGAACCACGTCCTTTGGCCGATGAGATTGATTTTCTCTTGGTTCATGCATCCCGTTATCTACAAAAGGAAGTTACAGAATCTGATGTTCTCAGTATGTTTGCTGGGCTCCGGCCGCTGGTGAAACCAGAAGGTGGGGGCGCATCTTCAAGCGCCTCTCGAGACCACACGTTGCTTATTTCGCGTTCGGGTCTTTTAACCATTTGCGGTGGCAAGTGGACGACCTATCGCAAGATGGCCGAAGAATGTGTAGACCAGGCAGCTTTGGTGGGTGACTTGGAAGAGCGTGCATCCGTGACCGCTGATCTGCAAATCCATGGTTGGACACAAGTGGTAGAAGGCTCTGACCCATTTAAGGACGGCGCAGTCTATGGTTCAGATTGGGATCATATTGAGAAGCTTCGTGAGGCAGAGCCTGCTCTTGCGGAGTTGATTCATCCAGATTTGCCATACAGTTGTGCGGAAGTGGTTTGGAGTGTCCGGTTTGAGATGGCGCGTCGTTTAGAGGATGTGCTGTCACGCAGAACCCGTGCGCTCTTACTCAATGCACGGGCCACACTTGAGTCTGCGACGAAGGTTGCTGAACTGATGGCGGCCGAACTTGGCTGGGACGACAATCGCAAAGCCGATGAAATCAAAGCCTTTGAGGTTATCGCCAAGCGGTACATCTTACCGAAAAACTGGAAAGAAGAATTGGACTGGTCTCTTAAAGAGCTTTAGCCAAGAAGAATTTGTGGCCAGAGATAGAGCCCCAGAAAACCAACCACATAAAAAATCCAAAATGCGTTGAGAAGCCAAGTAAGGGCGGGATCTACCCAGACTGCGATGGATTCGTATTGGCGACAGTCGGGCAGCCACCGTAGCATATTAAAAACTTGTCCAACACGAAGAGCGGCGTAAACACTGCTTACGACCATTGCAGCTTCAAAACCTGAGATGAGTGCAAAAAGGCTAGCGGACAAAACTTCGAGAACAATGCAGCTTAGGTATCCGTGGTATGCCCTTTGAACCAAAGAGCCGTCGGGACTTTGGAGCCAGGCAACGAGGGGAACGATGATCCCCGCCAAGAGATAAGCCAGACCAATTGGAAGAATGATCCGTGGATCTTGAACCACCGTGTGTTGCCCTGCAGCTAGACCGGAAAACAAAGTGCCCGCTGCAAGAGCCAGCATTGCAGTGGTGGTAATCGCGCGGTTGCTAAGCGGCGTGGCTAACTCGTGAAGGAATTCTCGCGTATCCATAAAGCCCCGGTCCTTTATTGGCAGAAGTCGTACAACAATCACCGCTTGGCAGCGAGTGCATGAGCGATACGCTCTCTTACACTGGCCGCGTGGTCTTGGGCTGTGCGAACGTTCCAATGGGACGTATCAATAGGATCGAGCATTTCAACTTCTACTTCGGCGCTCTTAAAAATCAGCTTATCCATGGGCCAAACAATGTGGGCATCGTGAATAACGATAGGGATTACAGGCAGTTTACTTTGTAGTGCCATATGCACAAAGCCACGCTTGAAAGGGCCCAGGCTACCATCCACGCTGCGCGTGCCCTCGGGCATGACCCAGGCGCTTAAGCCGCTCTTTTGTAAGAATTCGGTCGAGCGCCGCATGGAAGCCAGTGCTTGGCCAGGGTTGCTGCGGTCGATGAGTAAGAAACCCGAGAGCCAGACGATGGGCCCTACAAAGGGTGTCCAGACAATCTCTTTCTTCGCTATGCCGCAGGTGCCGGGCCGGCATGCCCAGCCAAACACAAATACGTCCAAGGAAGAGCCGTGATTAGCGACGTAGATGGCAGGGCCTGAATTATCGAGTGCCTCGCGGTTCTTACACACGGGTTTTGCACCAATGATTCGAAGCATGTGGCCTGAGAGAATTCTACCCATTCGGTTCGTGAGATAGATGCGACGTCGACGAGACCAGATGGTGAGTACTAAGATTGTAAAAAAAGACGGAATCGTGACCATGAGGTAAACAGTGCCCAGGGTGATTCGCAAAGCGGTATTAAGCCTTTGCATGGATGGTGCCTTGAACGGTTCTCATAAGAAAATCGTAACGGATCTGGTCGTAGCGAGCGAGGGATGATTACTGGCAGTGTTTGAAATGGACAGATTCTGTAGGAATTAGGCTGATTTGGACTTTGGATTTTTAAAGAGTTCAATCACTTCGCCGGTCGCACTTCCAAAGATGGCCGCGTGTACACGGCTGTCATCAGTAAGCTCGGGATGAAAAGTTGCGGCAGTTACGTTTCCTTGTCGAACCATAACCGGCTCGCCCTTGAATGTGGCGACCACTTCTACTCCGGAACCAACACGGATGATGCGCGGCGCTCTGATAAAGCAAAGTTCAAGATCTGTGCCGTCAGCTTTTGCTTCGAAGCTATCAAGTTGCCGGCCCCATCCATTTCGCTCCACATCGATATCCACATATCCAAAGCTATCTTGCTCCGGGTGGGTAACATGAGCTGCGCAAAGAATCATTCCTGCGCAGGTTGCGAATACGGGTTTGCCGGATGCGATGAACGCATCGAGGTTGAGCTTTAAATTGAAACGGTGGATGAGCTTGAGCTGCGTCGTGCTTTCACCGCCTGGGAGAACCAGGCCTGAGAGCGAGGCAAAATCATCGGGGTTACGAACTTGAAGAGTCTTGTGGCCAAGGGCCTCAAGCATCTGAATATGGGCGTCGTAGCCGCCCTGAAGTCCGAGTACCCCGATGGTTGGCATCGTTTTAATTACCAGCCGCGGTGAGCGAATTGGTCTTCCTTGGCAATTTTACCAATTTCGAGACCGCCCATGGCTTGGCCAAGACCTTCGCTGATTTCAGCAAGCTTCTTAGGCTCTTTGTAATAGGTTACGGCTTCTACCACTGCCTTAGCGCGGCGAGCAGGATCTTCGGAGAGGAAGATTCCGCTGCCCACAAATACAGATTCGGCACCGAGGAGCATGCAAAGAGCTGCATCAGCAGGTGTTGCTACGCCGCCAGCTGCGAAGTTTGGCACTGGGAGGCGACCTTCTTTAGATACAAACTGAACGAGGTCGAATGGAGCACCGAGGTTTTTGGCTTCGGTCATTAGCTCGTCGTCGCTCATGGTTGTCAATTTGCGAATGTGTGTGCGAAGCGTGCGGAGGTGACGAACGGCTTCAACAATGTTGCCTGTTCCAGCTTCGCCTTTGGTACGCATCATAGCGGCACCTTCACCAATGCGTCGAAGCGCTTCACCGAGATTGGTAGAGCCGCATACGAAGGGTACTTTGAAATCGTGCTTGTAGAGGTGAAACTCTTCGTCAGCAGGTGTGAGTACTTCGCTCTCGTCGATGAAGTCTACGTTGAGTGCTTCAAGGATTTGCGCTTCGGCGATGTGGCCGATGCGGCATTTGGCCATGACTGGGATACTTACTGTATCTTGAATCGACTTGATCATCGCTGGATCTGAAGCGCGAGCAACGCCGCCGTCTTTACGGATTTGAGCCGGTACGCGTTCCAGAGCCATTACCGCAGATGCACCAGCATCTTCAGCGATACGAGCTTGCTCAGCATTTACAACGTCCATAATGACGCCGCCCTTGAGCATTTCAGCCAGACCAATTTTAGTTTTGAACGTGGACTTTTCCATGACACAACTCCTTAGAAGACGCTTTCTCGCGTCAAAACGGGACTTCTTATTTATCCCTTGGGATGTGAACGTCTAGCCCTTCGACAGAAGGCTTTCAACCCCTACGCCGCCGCTTTTTCCAGGGTTTTTTGGGTTTTGGCATCTCCCAGATGGGCTCAACACGGCCTACAGGTTCACCAACAACATTCAAGACTGGGCTTTCTGAGGGAGCTTCTTCGAAAATTTCAGGGAACCAGCGATGCAAGCACGCTCGTGCCCCGTCTCCCCTTAAACCGCCGTCGCCGGTGCCAATTTTCATCGCGAAACCCAATTTACGCTCTGGGAGGGTTCCACAGAGTAGTCCGGCTGCCCCAATTTTGGTGATCACGGGCTCTTGGGCCTCGGTAGGTAAAGCGACATCCAGGCGGTCTGACCCGCTTACAAGATCGGGATGAGCGGCCATGGCGCGCCCAATTCGTCCTAAAACGCTAGATTCTTCGTCTTGAGTGGCCTCTCCAAGCTGTGCCCACGCTCGTGCCATCGCTGAGAGCGGGAGGACGAAACATGGAGCTCCACAACCGTCGACAACGGTGTCTTCTATTTCGAGACCGGTACGCTCGGATACAACATCGAATATAGCTTTTTGAACAAGCTGTCCTGGCTCGAGATATGTCTCAAGTTCTTGCTCGTTGCACGAGGCAGCAGCCAACATCATGGCGTGTTTACCAGAGCAGTTGTTGTGAATCTGAGCTGGCTTTTTTCGAGCTCGGATCAGGGTGTTGTTTGCGGCAGAGCCCATCGGGTTGTGTGCGCCGCATCGCAGCTGGTCTTCCTCAAGTTCAAAGAGCTTGAAGATAGAGCGCACTGCACGCAGGTGAATTTGCTCAGCGTTGTGACTGGCAGCGGCAACAGCCAAAGCTCTGTCTGTGAGCTTCTTTTGTTTGGCTTCTGGAACAAGTCCAAGAGTTGCTTCGAGCTGGAAAGGCTTAGCAGAGCTACGCCAAGTGGTTTCAACGTCGAAACCAACTTGTTGGACAACGGTACCATCGGCTTCGCAAAGTACTGCGTGCACAGGGTGAACGCCTTCGATGGCATGACCGCGCCAAGAGGCGAGATGGAGTCTAGGGGAGTTAAGCATAGACGCGTGCTAGCACGACACGTCCCGGCTGTCACAGGGTTGAGGCTATCTTGCGTTGTTTTTGGGTATTTAGAGGGTGAGGGCTGGGTACTCTGAGGGCGTCTGATCACAGATAAATTCCCAGAAGTTCCGAAGCGTCAGGGTGTCAAAGCTGATTAAAGCCACTTCAACCCCAAAATTACCGGGTTGTCGACTTTGGCTGATGACCTGGGCGTGAGCGTGAAAGACCATACTTTCACCGCGCAGCGAGATATCGAGCAAAACATGGTCGCCAATGGCGAGATTATGGTCAGTGGGCACAAACATTCGACCGGCCGGAATGTCGCAGGCGTACATCGTGAAAAGATCATTTACGGAACCAAATTCTACGGAAATAACATCATTGATTTCGGGATCGATGCCCATGGAGAGTACTTGGGCGTCGTTCTCGCTCTCGGGCACGGCGGTATCTTTGCCGCTTAGGTACTGAACAAATTTATTCCAGTTTTGGACTACCTCATCGGCGTTGCCATAAAGCTGGACACCAATCCCAGGTGGTTTGCCCTCATCGGTGTCACCCTCCACCCGGTGAACAATCATTCCAGAGAGTTCCAGCTCACCGAAATCTTCCGGTAATTGGAACTTTACTTGGACGAAACTTCGAAGGGGCGGCGGAGGCGCGATTTTGATATAAAAGCCGCGAAAGCTCACGTCGAGGGTCGTCGCATCGAGGGTTTTGCGAGCCAGTGAAAGTTTTACCTCTGAATCGTAGGGATGCCGTTGTTCTCGTCTTTTACTGTCCCATGTAGTCATCGCTGACACGCTCTTTCGCCGGAGTCATCTCACTTCTTGGTTAAGTGTAAGATTAAGGCGCTTCCAGGTCCAGCGGGGGCCTTCTGCGATACATTTTAACGATCAATTAATGGTTCGAAATAACGAACTTTTTCACGTTGGTGGAATAAAACAGTCTCGGGAAGTCTTAATTCCTCCTTGTTTAGGCTCTTCTTACCCGTTTTCCCGCATTCGAGCCGGGCTCTGGTGCCATTCGCTAGACTATTTAGTCTTCTGCGTGCTACTGCTTGCCCGCCTAATGCGTGGATCGGACCGTCTTGGTGACCCAATTCACGTGTTTTACCTTGGGGGTTTTCGGCGGAACTTCTTCCCGTTTCTTCCCAAGAAAAGGAGCCTTGATGATGAGAGCCTTGATTGTGGCGATGTGTTTTGGAGCAGTTGTATTCACTGCGCCATCTCTGTGGGCCTTACAAGAGGAAGAAACAAAGGCAGAGTCTCAGCCTGACACTCCTGAGGCTTCCGATACCAAAGCAGACGATAAAAAAGCGGCAGATAAAGACGCTGAAGCAACAGACGACGAGAAGAAGAAAGCTAAAGCCAAAGAAGACGCTGAAGCCGAGAAAAAGAAAAAAGACGAAGTAAAAGAAAACGCTGAGGCGGCGCAGGCAGAGCTTGAAAAAGCAGAAGCTGCGACCCCCAAAGAAGCGACGCCAGAGGCACCTGCAGAACCAGCCCCGGCGGTTGAAGTCGTTCCCGAAGCCCCAGCAGAACCAGCTCCAGCCATCGTCGTGCCTCTTGCCAAGCCAGCTGATGCAACCGCCGAAGCCGAGGCTGAGCCAAAGAAGCCGAGCAAAACGGTTAGGAAGATTGCGGAGGGCAATGGTATTTTTAAGGCACTTAGAGGCAGCAAAGATTCTAAAAAAATTGCCGAGACTGCTGGTATTTCAAAAAAACTCAAGGACGGTGAAGGTTCTAAGGAATCACTCCCTTGGGCGGGCTCAAGCATTTCTTGGGGCTTGAATACAGATTTAGCAACTTTGATTCCTGCTTTGAATGAAGACTGGAACGAAACCGTTAAGACTTCCATTAAGCTCAAGCCAAGCTGGGTTTTGAACAAGCAGTATTCGCTCTCTGGTAACCTTGGTTTCACATGTGAATTTACAACACCAGGCTCAGCCGCAGGTGGTGATGATGTTGCACGATGTATCGCAAGCAATCTAAGTGTCGCCTTAAGCCTGGGCGAACTTTACAATATCTACGATGTGTCTATTCGTGGTCGTGCTTCTTTAAGCCTACCGACCAATACATACACCCGCGAAATGGGTGGTCTTTACGGTGTGAACGCAGGTGTGTCGGCGACCCGTAAGTTTGATGAGCTGGGCGGCGTTTCGCTGACTTACAGCTTTGGTATTTCTCACGATGGTACCAAGTCGCTTTATGGCATGGATGACCAAGATGAACGCTCGGGCTACCGAGTGGTTGCGCCGCGAATCAGTGAAACGCCGCTGCCTGAGACTGTGCCTGTTGATTATAATTACGTAACAGGTGCTCTTGTTGGGTTTAGCAACGGCCTTTCCGCAAGCTACACCGCGACCGATTGGCTTTCCCTTTCAGGCTCATTTAGCTTCGAAAATACACTGATTGAGGAAGCCGCTGGTGTGCAGAACGATGGCGAGTTTGAAGGCGGTATCAGCGAGAATATTGTTCAGCTAACCGGAAACGACACCCGTTGGCGTGCATTCCTAAGCTACTCGCTTGTTGCATCCATGAAGATTCCTCAGGTTCCATACTTGAGCGTTTCAACGGGTCTCGCCTGGTACCAAAAGGCGCCTCACTACACCGGTAGTTACGTCGCTCCATTGCGACCCAAAGATACTTCGATTTTTCTAAATCTCTCTGTCAACGCAGCCAAGTTGATGGATGAATTGCTTTAACAGCTCTAAAGGCAAACAAAGGATAACTCCTATGCGTAGTTTCAAGACAACTTTGAGAACCCTTTTGGGTCTCAGCCTCGCAGTGGCAACACTGGTAGGTTGTGGCGCAGAAAAAGGTCTCATCAACACAGTCCAGCCGGGCTATGTGAACAAGGCAGATTTTACCAACGGTCAATGGCTCATGGGCCAAACTGTTGTAGAAGTACCAGCCGCAGACGGTTATACCTTTGTGGGTGACGGCGCTTGGACCCTTCAGAAATTGAAGTGGGATGTTCAAGAGCAGTGGCTTTACGCCCGTCGTCAAACGGAGCTGATTGAAGGCGCCGATGATCTTGAGCGCGCAGAATCCAATGGCGAAGAGTACCAAGGTGAAATTGTTGCCGCTTACCGCATCAGCAGCCACTTTGATATCGTTCGAAATTACAACATGGCAACAGGCGAGCAGGGCAACGTTTTACGTCCTGATATGGTTCGTCCTTGGTACGAGCGTGACTACATGAAGGTAGATTGGTCGCGTAACATGGCCAAGATGATGGAAGTTGGCTTTAACACTTGGGGGCAGGAGCCGGTTCCTTACTTCGTTCAGGACTGTGAAGATCCAAACGATGACAATGTTGAAGGCGAAGGCATCTACGAAAACTCTGACTGTTCACCAGGCGATGCAGAATGCATCCAGAAAATCATCGCTCGCAGGGCACTGGGCGGCGGTTACGAAGAAGGCTGTGCACAGAACAACGACGCACCAGTATTTGACCGCGACGAAAATGGTCAGCTTCAGTACTTCGATATCACCAACAAGATTTTTGCTTCTGCAGAACTCGAGTACCTCCCAGGCTACGGACACATTCCAAAGTGCTGGTTCTTCGATTCACAGTTCCAAGAGTGCGGACCTGGCGAATACACCATTCGTAACAGCTTCATGAAGGTTGACCCGACTCATCAGTATGAGCCACGTGCTTATAAAGGTGCTGAGACTGAGCTATTTGGTTACTTCGATACCGTTCGCATGACTTACGATGACCATGACGGCATCCGCGAGCAAAATAAGAAGCGCTTCATCAACCGTCACAATATCTGGGTTGATCCTTACAATGCAGACGGCACTGTGAAGCCTTACAATCAGCGTTTGGCCAAGCCTATCGTTTACCACGTGAACCCAGATTGGCCGAGTGCTGAAGAAGATCCGGTTCTGAATAATACTGCGCAAGCTGTTGCCGACGATTGGAACCGCGTGTTCTCAAATGTTGTGAGTGAGCTTCAAGCGCGCCCACCAGCAGGTGGTCGTATGTTCGTATTCTGTCCAAACAACCCGGTTGTTGAAGGCGATCACGCAGAGTGCGGCGAAGCCGGTACACGTCCTCGCATGGGCGACATTCGTTACTCATTCATGGCGTATGTTCCTGATTATATGACTTACGGATTGTTGGGCCTCGGACCATCAAACACTGACCCTGAAACTGGCGAAATCTACAGCGGTATGGGTTATGTTTATCACCACAACGATACAGCTGCTTGGGATACCACGCAGATGATTCTTTTGCTCAATGGCGATTTGGATCCAACGACTTTCGTTAACGGTATGGATCTTACGGAGTGGCGCAACAGCTTCAACGCAAACGCCAACGAAATTCAGACTGGCCCTGATGGCGAGCAACGTCCTTACATGAGTCACGGTGCAAGCCGCTACAGCGCAAGCCTCAAAGATGCTGAGCAGATGGTAGCGAAGTTTACTGACTCTGAGAGCAACACTTACTGGAATGGCCGACGCCATGCGATTACTGAAGAAGACGTTGACCACCAAAACAAGCATGGCTTCAAGAGCTGGATCCAAACTCAGCTTGGTGATTTTGAGCAGCGCGGTTTGATTCGTAAGAAAGACGGCGTAACCAAGGCTCGCTTAGCATCTCTTCGTGGGTCATCGCTTGAGAGCTTGATGGTCTCTCCACTTGTTAATGACATGTGGGCGGTTCACTTAAGCAGCGGTGTTAAGACTTACGAAGAAGTTCTGGATCTTGCCAGCCCACTTCGCAATGGTCTTCGTGCTGAGCTTGACGAAGCATTTGATGTATTCGCTGAGCAAAATAACATGTACACCCGCGCAACTGCTGATGATGCGCTCATGGGTCTTGCACGTGAGTACAAGAACGCAGGTCTTACACCTGAGCAGATTTATGATGATGTTCGTGGCCGTATCTTTACCGCCGTTCTTGCACACGAAGTTGGACACTCACTGGGTATGATGCACAACTTTGGTGCTTCTGATGACTCGTTGAACTACTTCGACAAGTACTGGGAACTTCGTACCGCTGATGGCACCGTTGGTCCTCGTTTTGCCGACCGTAACGGTAACAACGCTGACCCTATTACTCAGGAAGAAGTAGACGGCAAAATCTACAACTACGCATACAGCTCGGTAATGGATTACGCGGGTCGATATACCATCGATGGTACAGGTCTTGGTAAGTATGACGAAGCCACTATGATGTTTGGTTATGGTGACCTTGTTCAGGTTTACAACAACACCGGAGAGGCTGACGTTGGCCTTCTTTCAAGCTGGTTTAATGACAGCGGTGAGCCAATGCAATGGTACACTTCTGGTCCAGTTGTTACGCATTACACTGAATTTTATAACAGAATGGGACAGGACCTCTGGGACGCAAACAACCGTGCTTGGGTACCCGTAAGTTCTTTGAACGAAGACTTCTCTGCTGACTCTGCAGGCCGTGCACGTGTTCCTTATATCTACTGTTCACACAGCCGATATAACCTCGGTGATAGCTGCCTAACCCGTGACTACGGCGCTGACTCTTACGAGCGTCTCTCGGGTATTCTGGATGATGCCAACACTTGGTACATCACGAGCAACTTCCCACGTGGTAAAATCAGCAGCCGTTATTTCTACTGGAACTATGTGCCTCGCAAGCTTGCGCGTAACTACATGCGTGTGAAGAAGTGGCACGATGTTTACGGTCTCTACAAAGAATTGCTGCCGAAGTACTACGAGCCAGAAATTCTAGAGAACTTCTACACCGACCAGAAGTTTGGTTACGGTGCACAAACCATGGGTGTTCACAACGCATTCAACCACCTTGTTCAAACCATGTTGATGCCTAGCATTCAGCAGTTCGGCGTGAACGAAGACTTTGAAGGAAATCAAATTCTAGGTGAGTGGACCGACGGTTCTCCTCAGTTTACGACCACTCTTGAAAATGGTCGTTACTACGAAACTGCATGGTCGTACGGAAATGACAATGACCGCGAGTGTGGTTACAACTGGTATGAGTGTTATCACCACGTAGGTTTCTACCTTGATAAGATCATGGCAGTAGAAGCACTGACAAACTCAGATACAAACTTTGTTGGACGTGCAACGCCTGAAGATGTTCGTGAGTGGGCAATCGGTATGGCCAATAGCTTCCGTCCACAACTCATGGAACTTAACCGTTCTATGATGAGTGCTGACTGGAGCCGTGTTGGACCGTACATTGAAAATGGCGAAGTTCGGTTCCCGGATTATACGGGTGACCTAACTGACGTTCACACAAGTCTGATTGATCCAATGGCAACGTTTACTGTGCAGCTTTACTGGCAGGTTCTTGGCCAGGCTCGCTTCCACCGTAACTTTGATTCCATGTTCCGCTATCAGTCGGAAATCTGGGTCAAGGGAACTGGACGAGAGCCAACCCTAGCTCCTGGTGAAGTGGTTGAGTTTACCGATCCGGTAAGCCGCAACACTTACGGCGCTCGCCGTTATGAAGGAGAAGGCGCAGCAGAGCAGCTTCTAGACCGTGCCAACCGTATGTTGAACCGTTCTGATTTCTGCGAAGGCGTAGCTTGCGTTGAGCCAGAAGGTAACGGCTGGAATACAGCGAATGTTGGTCTTGAGCTTAATCAGCTTGTTGAGTTGATTGACCTTGTGGCCATCATCAGTGCCCACATGGACCCAAGCTCATTGCCAATTGGCGATCCCTACTCTCCATAAGAGTTCGGTAGCTTGATAGCTAAATCCTAAAGACCGGCTGGTACTCTCGAGTATCAGCCGGTTTTTTTTTGATTTGAAAGAAGTGGGTTGGAACCGGGCGGGGCAGATGTCCGAACAATTTAAACAGGTAGTACTTTGGGTAATCTTTTCGTGATTTTAGCTCTCGAGGTATCAAAAGCTGACACATCGACGAGCACCCGTTCTCCTGGTAATAGGCGCACCGTGACCTTTTTTAAGAGGCTTGAGAGGTGTGCTTTAACCTGAGGACCGTCATCTAGCTGCACCCGGTACATCAAGTTTTGGAGTTCTTCCATAATTTCGCCCGGTTGGCCGTTTTCGTACTGATTTTCCATCTCTTTTGCCTGCAATTAGGGGGGCGCTGTACATGAACCCCGTGATTCAGTACGATTAATAGCACAGGGCCTCTGTCTATTTTTTGGGACAAGTTCTGGGAATCATTCAGCGCGGGGGAAGAGTTGTGGATCGATTCGATCAATTGGATCAGGTTATAGCGAATAATGAGCTACAGGTGGTTTTCCAGCCTCTCGTAGACCTCCGTGATCGCTCTCTTTTTGCTTATGAGTCGCTGGCACGTACGACGAGCTCGCATTTTTCCGGCCCACCAGAGCTATTCGATGTGGCCGTGGAGTGCGGCCGAGCTGGTGAATTGGGGCGGGTTCTTCGGGGTCTTGCCACCAAGCAATGCACGGAAACACCGTTATTTTTGAACGTTCACCCTGATGAATTCGGTGATGGATGGCTTATGCAATCCGATGATCCGATCTTCTTTCATGGTCACCAGATTTATTTGGAGATTACCGAGTCGGTTCCTCTCAAATACAACGAGATGTGTCACAGCATCTTGAAAGAGATTCGAAGCCGCGGTGTGAAGCTGGCGGTGGACGATTTGGGCTCAGGTTACTCCAACTTGAAATATATCTCCGACCTAAGACCTGACGTGGTGAAGCTTGATCGCGGACTCATCGAAGGCTTAACAAAGGGCACACGGCTTTACCGCTTGGTGACGGCCATTGTGAACCTTTGTGTTGATATGGGAGCCAAGGTAGTGGCGGAAGGTATTGAAACTGCAGGGGAATTACATGCGGTCATCGATGCTGGCTGTCATTATGGTCAAGGTTTTGCCCTCGCAAGACCAGCTGCTCCACCTCCAGAACCCGTATGGCCGGCCGGCGTTCAGTAAGCCGAGTCTAGGGAAAATCCTTACGAGCCGAGCTTTTCTACTTGTCGATTCCCCGCCAGTCCCGTAAAACTCCGACCGGGGCGAAGTGGCGGTGATCGATGATTCCAATGGAAAACATGGAATCCTTGGAGGAAAGCATGGGTATGAACCCCAAAGACAATGATTTGGACTCTGACCAATCCTCAACGGATACTCAGGCTCTACTCGCCCGTATTGCCCATATGCAAGAAGAACTCGATGAGCTTCGTTGCTTTCGAGACATGGCCTACCGAGATCCCCTAACCGGATTACGTAATCGACGATACCTTGAACTGCGTTTTGCAGAAGAACTCCACCGTGTGAAGCGAAAGCCCAATGGGCATTGTTCAGTCGTGATGATCGATCTTGATGATTTGAAAGTTATCAACGACGAACTCGGGCATGCTGAGGGTGATAGAAGCCTGAAGTGGATAGGAAATTTTCTCACCGCGGAACTTCGACAGCAAGATGTCTGCTGTAGAATCGGCGGTGATGAGTTTGTTCTTGTATTGCCAGATACCGATACGCTGGGTCGCCGACTCGTGGTTGACCGAATTTGGGATAACCTTCGCAAAGCCAACGTTGGTCGCATAACCCCACTTCGACTTAGTATGGGGGGAGCAACGTGGCCTATGGACGGGCAGCTCTCCGATGAGCTTTTTAATAAAGCCGATAAAGCAATGTACCGCTCCAAGAGACGCAACAAAGGTACAGCGCCGCGAACCACACGTTCACAGACTAAAGCGGTCGCTGCCGATTAATTCCTAAGCTTACAATTTTTAGAATCGATGGCGCCCGGGAATGGGCTGCAGCGCAGAGTTGCGCGATGAGCGAGCAGAAAGAAAGGGAGGGCGTGAAACCCTCCCTCATCTAACTTACTTAGGAGCGTCGCCTGCTGGTTCGCTTGGCTTCTTATCCGACGTTACGAAGATTTCGTTATCATCACCGTCGTGGCTGATTTTAACACTGCCGTCTTGAGCACTTGTCGTGATTTGAATTTGAATAGGTCGCTTGAACTTCTTGTCCCCACCCATTTTGATAAATTCTTCTGCAGTACGTTTGGCTGTATTCTCGACAATTTCCTTCGTGAATGAAGAAATCGTTAAATCCCATGGGAAAAGGATAGTCTCGCCCTTAAGCGTGCCTTTGCCCCAGTTGTATTTCAGGAGTGACTTCTTGCCGCTGATAGACTCGGGAAGGTCGTCTTCTGAAATCCGCCGGCATCCTTTGAGCTTGGTGCTGCGAGAAATGGCTTTCATTTTTTCGCCATATTCGTTGCGAATCCAGATACCGCGAGCGCTGGCAACTTCACGTTCCCCGCCGCCCATGACTGAAACGATTTCTTCCAGGCTACCAGAGCCCTTTTCATATTCGGAGAGCAGTTGGTCGAGCTTGTAACGTTCCTCTTCAGAGAGGCTTTCCATTTTTCGCATCACATTTTCAGATTGCTCACCAAAGATTTCACTTAGGGTCGAGCGGTTGGTACTGGCGATGAGACGGTCAACTTTGTCTTCAATTCGGTTAACCTGCCAAAATGGCGCACAGGCAGTGGTAGTAAGAACAATAACGGCAAGAATGATTTTATCGAGATGCATCAATAACCTCGTGAGTAGATTTTAGAACCGAGCAGTTATCATGAGGCCGACATCGTAGACAACACCACCGAAGGTGTAATCATTCAAAACTTCTTGAGTGCCGCTTTTATCAATTTCGCGCTCCGTTAATAGCCCAGTGGTTGCGTACACATCGGTGCTGATTGAAAACGGATTTTGCGATGAGTAAGCCTCGGTGGGACCTCTATCTTGCCAGCTTGGAAACCAAGTGTAGCCAGCCCCCATTGAGAAAAAGTGAGTATTGGAGTCCAGCAGGTTGGTGCGCCCGTCGGGTTGGGGAACGGGAGTTGCTTGGAAACGGTAACCACAGCGCAAGGCTACGGATTTATTCAGTAAAACCCATTCGATACCGATGCGGGGTACGAAGATATCTCGGAAGCCCATTTCGGGAATGGGCGGTAAATCGACGCTATCGGCAATCGACGGGCTTTCTACGTCTTCCACCCCATTGATGTCTTGGGTACCTGGTTCCTCGGTGTTTTGGAAAGCCGCACTCACATAAGGTCCTGGTGATGCTGACCATTGGTACCAAGTAACATCGAAGCCAATCAAAAGATCGTCGATGGGTTCAAAGGAAGCTCCAAGTGCAATTTGCTGAGGTGAGTACCACGAGTAAGATTGAAGCAGCAGTTCTTCAAATGCGAAATCAGCACCAAAGAGTGCAACGATGATATCCGCGTCAGCATCGAGCTTATGGAACATCCGAGTTCGGTAGCTTAAGGCCAGGTGAAATTCCTCTACAGGGTTGTAGTGTATGCCAGCGTACCAGGTTGCGTTGGGAACGAGGTTCCAAGCAAAGCGCCCGCTCAGCTCACGCTCACCGGAGTAGATGGGAACGTCGGTGTTGAGCAGGAGTTCGCTGTTGACCAAAGGAGCAAGGGCCAGCCCGATGGAGAGCCCTTTGATCGGTTCGAAGGCGAAGCCAAACATAATAGAGAGTTGTTCCAGGTTTTGACCATAGAAATGGAAACGCGGTGTGGCGTCGACCGTGGATTGGTCGAAGTACTGAGCCCGCTCTAAACCAAACTGAATCATCGCTCCAAAGCTGATATTGAAGGGTATCTTCATCGTCATGCCAAGAGTGAGCGTATTGCGGTCACGCAGTTCGTCTGGGGTGGGGCCCTCTTCG
>JABJBS010000350.1 GCA_018668695.1 Deltaproteobacteria bacterium | reverse complement strand
GGCTAAGGAAGCGCGGCTGGCTGAACTAGAAGCTCAGGGTATTGTTAAAGAGCGAGAGGATGAGGAGAAACTAAAGGCCGAGCGGGTGGTGATAGAACGTAAGGAAAAGATAGAGCAGTTAAAAGGCGAAACCGCAGCACGTGCTTTTGATTCTTCTCAGGCTGAAAAAACGCGGCGGGCGGCTCTCGAGGCCGAGCAGGCGGAAGAATTGGGTAGACATCGTCTGGAGGCTCTTGAGCAGGATGAGGCCATTGAGATGAGGCGGCAGGAATTGAAGCTACGGCGTCAGCAAGCGTCTTTCGAGCAAGAGATGCTGGAGGAAGAGAAGGGTTTAGAAATCGAGCGTGCTCGTAAAGTTATTGCCAATACAATATCTGATGAGAGATTACATGAGGTCTTGATTAAGGAGCTTCCGGAGATAGCATCCAACTTACCGAAGCCTGAAAGTCTTCGTATCTATGGCGGTGGCGAGTCCAATCAGCTTGGACACCTTTTGACCAGTTTAGCTGATACTCTAGAGGGATTTTCTGGTTCTCGGAACCGTTCTGCCTCCCTGGAGTAGAGGCGAAGACTTGACCTTGGAGCGAGTGAACCCCAAGGCATTCTCGTTGTGACGATAAACAATACTCGCTTTAAGCTATACTCTTCTCGTAAATCTCTTTTACCAGCGGCGGCAGAACGAAGGGGTTTCGTTCGTTGTCGCCGGTAAAACTTGGTTTCTTACCACTGGATACTCGCCACATGAAATCTGGATTCTCGTCGTAATCACGGTCGTTCACCCAGCCGCTGTTGACGATTGCATTGCCTTTTTTCTCAATCCAATAGCCGTAGCTTTGTTCAGAGTCATCTTTCTTAAAAAGTTCGGTTTCGTAGAAGGCAATCTTGCCTCCGCTGTAAGAGCCGTTATGTCCGTTGAGCTTGCCGGTATCCATCCACGAAGGAAGTGTGCGGTTTTTCTTGATGGTCGCGTGGTCATAATTATCATTCCACACGTGCGACCCTGGGTCGTGGTCCATAGCAAAGGGGCGATTCTGTCGCAGCCATGCTTTAACTGTTTTATGAAAGAGGGCAGGTGAAAGACTCTCTTTATCTTCACGCACAATATAGTCGATATCGGCTGCTTTGAGGGTGTGTACTTTTCCTTCAGAGTCTTCAATCTTTACGGTCTTAGTCACATCGTTTTTGATAACGTAACCCTGGTTGTGTTCGAAATCTCCAGTACGGAAATCTCTCAGGGCCATGCCTTGGATGGTACCACTTAGAACGGTTCCATCTTTAAGGTTTACTTCATCCGGATTGCCATCGTATCGCGACCCGACATAATCTTCGCGACCTGTTTGACTGCCAGCAATAACGACTAGGAGTCCTTTGATGTCGTTGGGTGTAAAGGTCACACCATCAACGGTGACGCTCTTTGCGGGTTCTTCGAAAATCATACCGGCCAGTGCGACGGCATCACAGCTTCCCCACCAGCTTACATCCATTTCACCGTTCTTCTTACCATTGGTCCCAAACCCACCGAAATCATCGATGAAGTCACGCTTGATGTTGCGGCCAATTTTTCCGTTTCCGGTAAAGTCTACGCCAGTTGTGCGCTCGGCATCTGCTTCTCGGATGGTTGGTTTGCGGATAAAGAATCCGCTGGGGGCTGACGGGTCAGAAAGATAGTTAAGCGCTGGTGTCTTTTCGAAAGCCTTGGCACCCGTTGTGCTACCGCGCTTGCCGAGGAGTGTATCGAATTTATCCAACGCACCTTTGTCTGCCCACAGGTTCTCGGCTGGATTTCCGCCAGCGCTTCGTGTGTGGTTGGCATAGGGCCAGTAGGTTGAAGTCCACACTTTTTTGTCCGATACGAGGTCCCATACTTTGGGGCTATTATTATTCACGCGAGGCATATTGATTCTCCTTGAGGATGCGTAGTCCAATTAGGGTATCGGCCATAGATTACGAATGTTGCGTAAAAAAAGGAGAGACGTTCAACTTGAGCGTTCGATTTTCGGGTGTTCAGGTCAATCGCTTTCGAGTGATTGAGGTAACTCTAAGTGATTATTGGGGACTCTGTTATTGGAGACCGTCCATGAAAACTATTTAGATGCCTCATGGGCCAGGGTATCCGTGGCCTGACGCAGAGCCTTGGCAATAGGTGGCTCACTGTCTGAATGCCCGGCGGCTTCTATGTATTCTAGAGTCACGTTGGCACTCGCGCCAGCACCGAGAAGAGCCGTGCGTAGACGAGCGGCTGCACGCGGTAGGCAGACGGAGTCGTTGCGTCCATGAACAATATGAATGCGGTGGTCCTTAATCTTGCCCACATCATCGAGCAGTTGTCCGCGGCGCATAAAGCCTGCGTTGAGCATGTAGTGAACTTCTAGTGCTGCGAAGGGAACCAGTACTTCAGGTGTTGCCATGACTGACTCAATGCGTTCTTCATTTCTGTGTAAGTGGGAAACGGAGAGTTCATAAGCAACGAAGGCCTTGGCCGCTTCCATTCTTTGGTCAGGGTTCAGAAGGCGGTCTTGATATGCGCCAAGCAGGTTATGCTGCTCGCGGTTCCAGTCTTGGCTGGTGGTTCGAATATGGTCCACATAGGCGGTCCATTCGTCTGGGTAGTGATCTGCGGCACGCCCATTTTGGAATAGAGAGTCCACTTCGTCGGGCAGAAAGGTGAAAATCCCACGAAGGAGCAGTTGATGGACGCGGTCCGGATGTGCTTCGGCGTACGCCAGGGCAAGCGTCGAGCCCCAGCTGCCTCCAAGAACAAGTTGCCAGGCGTCTACTTCGAGAGTCTCACGAAGGGCTTCGATATCTGCAACAAGGTGAGAGGTGGTGTTGTTGCGAAGAGCTGCATCGTAGTTGTCGCTTACGTTGGGAACGCTTTTGCCGGCACCGCGCTGGTCCAAAAGCACAATTCGGTAATGCTTTGGGTTAAAGAATCGCCGAACACGCGGAGAGGTACCGCCGCCAGGGCCGCCATGAAGAAAAAGTGCGGTAGGCCCATCTGGGTTGCCGCTTAATTCGTAGTAGAGCTGGTGCCCGTCACGCTCTAGCATAGCGGTTTTATAGGCTTCGATTTCTGGGTAAAGTCCGTCGTCCATTATTGGCACTCCTGGTTTGCGGTCTTGTTCGAGTTGCTACCACAGACGGGACGTAACCATGAAGGGTAAAGGCTAGGTGAAATCGGAACTCATTAAAAAGACTAAATGTATTGGTGGTTTAGCTCGCGCCGCCGAGATATTTACTGGTAATCTCTGACATCAATGTAAGCATGTGTGGTGGTGAAGTGCTTGACCAATAGCGTTTCAGCGAATAGCAGCCCCCGCATGAACATGGAGAGTATTTCATGAATAATGATGAGTGCGGAACGAGCCCAGAAGACATCCTGTTGCCAGTTCTTGTTGAGGCTCTAAACGAGAGTCCAAAAGATTACCGGTTACGCCGGGGTATGGTGACGGCCATTGGTGAGTTGGGATTTCGCAACCATGCCATCACGGCAGCATGTCATGTGGCTGATGATTTGGTTCATCAGGGTCATATCTTACCAGCACTCCTCGTTTTATGTGGCTCAAGTGATTATCGAGGATTTACGTCGGCACCAATTCAAGAAAGACTGCGTAGTCTTCATGCTGCGAGTTCTGCATCAGATGAAGCCATGGTAGAGCAAATCTTCATCGAAGCCACACCACTTACTCGCAAGGATATTCCTAATCTCGACCCAGAGACGCTTAAAGCCCTATCGGTCGAAGAACAGGTCGGCCGTGTGCTCGGGTTCTTGGCAGAGCCGGCGATTGATAGTTACGAGGGTATTGCTTTACCTATGCCGCTCTTTACGGAAATGCCATGCGAGCACTTTCTTTCGGCAACACCCTATTTAGCATGTGAGTATGTCGCCGCAGGTGAGACCATTATTAAGGCAGGTGAGGATGCGAACTCGGTCTTAATCATCGCGGAGGGTGAGGTGAATGTCACTCTGGACGACAAGAGATTAGCTAGGCTTGGGGCGGGCAGCGTCATCGGAGAGATGGCTTTGTTTACAAGGTGCAAGCGACGGGCAAACGTGATTGCAACCAGCGAGGTGTCCTATATTGAACTCCAGGGTTCGGATGCGCTGGCCTTGTGTGAAAAGAGTGCTACGTTTCAAGAAGACCTTCGCCGGTTTTGTAACAAGCGTATGATTCAAAACCTCATTCGTACATCCCCGTTGTTCGCAAAGTTCGATGTGGGCACCGCGAGTATGCTCGCACAGTCCTTCGTCCAGAAATTATTCTCGAAAGGAGACATTCTTGTTTCCTATGGAGAGCCTCGGAAGGGTCTTTGGCTCATTGCCAACGGTACTGTTGATGTAAGAATGCCAAACACACTGGATGTTTTGAAGAAGGTGGCCACCTTAGAGCAAGGTGATGTTTTTGGTGAGATTTCGCTTATCACTTCAGTGCCGGCAACTGCACAGGTGATGGCGAATTCGGAGGGTTGGGCGTTGTTTCTTGATAAGTCACACTTTGAAGGTTTGATAAAAGAGCACCCTGAACTCTCGGATTACCTTAACGAGGTATGCCGCGAGCGAGTGGGCGGCCATGCTGAATCAAAATCCTTAAAGCCTATCCGTGTGCCAAAGTTAGAAATCGATAATACATTTGGCATGCCAGTGGGCGAGCTTACTTCAAACGAGCGTGAGCCGAATCAGCTGAACTAAAAGCGAGATGCCTGAGTTTTGTAGGTGTAAGTAAAACTTGTAAGGTTGGGTTTAGAAGGTCGGAAGAATGGCAAGCTGCTCTTGAAGCGGTAGCTCTAGAAAGACCTCAAAATCGGCGTAGAATGAATCCGCCGACATTCCAAATGCTTGCTCAAATGCCGTCTCCCAACCAAGGTTTTCTACACTGGGTAAAAATACTTGGAGCAGGGCGTCTTCTCCGGCTCTATATTGGAGATAGGCATTCCCCCATGCTCCCAGTTCATATGCGGCATAGCTGCAAGCATCACCGTAGTCGATCTCGGCAAGCTGCTTACCCGGGCAGTTGTCGTCACGATTTTGTTTGCCGCCAATAAGTTTCCATTCCATCCGTTCGCGAAGTGTTGGGAAACTGGCTCCCTCTGTGGTGAAGAGTTCTCCTTGAGCCCAAAGCTTGGCAGTGGTGTATTCTGCCATAAACTCTGCTCCGCCTTCTACAAACCAAGTAGGTCCCAAAAGCTGGTCGCGCGTGTCGTAGTCCATGGTGAAAATATGAGCGTGCTGCACGGCATGGAAGTATTCGTGGAAGAGCGTTTTGATTTCTTCTTCAGCTATGATTCCCTCGAAGATGCCATCGAATCCAAACGGGTAAGACGAGGTGAAAAGGTGAATGCCCCAGTCTCGGTTACCGTTTCGTCCCATAGAACCCATGGGTGTATTCTCTGCTACGACTTGTTGGCCCAGCGCTAAATAGCTCATAAAGTTGTGGTCGCTGTCAGCGCGCGTGTGATGGTCCATGCACTGGTCTAAGGACCATTGACCAAGCGACTCTCTACGTTCACAAAACTCAGTGATTAAGGCCAGACCAGCTTCTGATTCAGTTCCCAGCACCCAGTATTCCAGTGGCCCGTAGTTGCCCCATGCCTCGGCGGCTTTTTGTAATCCGTGATTGACGCCATCGCGTACCGCTTCGGATAAGTCTGATGCGAAAAATGTTTGGGCCGGATTGTTGCTGAGTTCTCCCCACTGGGTCGGGGTATCTGTATCTGATGGGTCTTGGGTTTCGCCGGTTGTGTTGCTCTCGTCAGTTGTATCACCAACAGTGTCGCTGGTGTTGTTATTCGTGGGTTCTTGGTTCGGCCCATCGTTGCCGGTTTTACTGCACCCCGTTACTGCTAAAAATAGACACAGAAAGATTCGAATCATCGCATGGACTCCGAGCAATGGTCTGGGTCGTTTAATTAAGCGCGAGCTATTGGACATCATTGGCTCCCTGGTTATCCCTTTTGTGGCGGCGCTGCAGAAGCCAGAGCCTATCTAACGGCCTCAGCACGGGCAAGAGAAGCGGCGGACCAAATCACCCAGCCGTCGAACTTCGTAGCAATATAATCTTACCCCAATTATTCGAAACGTTGGTCCATGGTCCGATGACGTTGTCTTTCCTGTATGTTATACTAAATATAATACAGGGGTCCTGTGTCATGCTGGGGTGGCGAGCATGACCGGATGCGCTCTCTAATGTTGAATTGAGTCGATTTCGGTTTACCGTTGGCAAATTTTAGATGTAGAAATCTCTTTATCAGCTACTTTCGTATGGGTAAGCAGAACCGAAGTT
>JABJBS010000349.1 GCA_018668695.1 Deltaproteobacteria bacterium | reverse complement strand
CGCCTCGCGTAGCGCCAGCTGCAGGTTCAATGACGTATGGCGTGTAGCGCCAGCCGTTTTTGCCCGTTTCGGGATCTTGCTTCTGCGGGTCAAAATAGCTCAGCTTGGCACCTGAATGCTCAGCGTGCTTGTTTAAGTCGTAGTTGGTGCGGCTCGCGATGCCCTCAAGTTCGTCGTATCCCCATGGGTATTCATACTCTACATCATAGCAACGGTCTGCGTAGTGAGCGAGTTCATCGTCGTCATGCGGACGCGTCATGAATTTCTCGGGATGGTTGGCGAAAGACTTCCACCACTCCAAGCGCTGTGTTCGCCAATACTCCAGCCAATCCATTTGTGTGCCCGGCTCAACAAAGAATTCCATCTCCATCTGCTCGAACTCACAAGACCGGAAGATAAAGTGCTCAACCGTAATTTCATTGCGAAAGCTCTTGCCCATTTGCGCAATCCCAAATGGAACCTTCATCGACTGGGTTTGCTGGACATTGAGAAACTGAACAAACATCGCCTGAGCGGTTTCTGGGCGAAGATAAACTGCACTGTTCTTAACGATTTTATCCAGGCCAGCGCGGAACTCACGACCTTCTGTTTCACGGTTCTCATGAGCGTACTGTGCAATGTCCCCCAAAGCATCCACCGACCCAATCTGAGTTCGGAACATGAGGTTGAATTGGCGTTCTTCACTTAGAAACGGGCTTCCGAACGCTGGGCTAACATAACCGCGGTACGGGAATGTCTTATCTGCCTCGCCTTCAGGGTCACTAAAAAAGCCAACCGTTTCAGCATCAATCACTTTAAGACCATGCAAAGTCTTGCCATCGCGCTTGAGCGTAATCTCGAATCGCTCCTCAATGGCCTTAAGGTAGGTTTTCGCCTGCCCTTTATCTGCACACTGAATAGGAAGTAGCTCTCCGGCGCCTGGCGTTGGTGCCTTATCGGCACGAAAACGCTCTTTACTGATCAAGCAATCGACCAACGGATCAGAGAACCCGGCCAAGTGACCAGATGCTTGCCACACTTTGGGGTGCATCATGATTGAGGCATCGATACCCACAACATCTTCGCGCTCGTGAACCATGGTTCGCCACCATTCGTTCATCAAGTTGCGCTTGAGTTCTACGCCTAATGGACCGTAGTCATAAGCGCTCTTCAGGCCGCCGTAAATCTCGCTCGACTGGAACACAAATCCCCGTCTTTTGCACAGACCTACAATTTTCTGCATCAAATCTGCTTCGCCAGCCTTCTTCTCTGTCATTTGCTACCTCCAGAAGTCTCGGCCACATAATCCAAAAGGCCACGTCTTTCCAGAGGCTTGCATCGAGAATCGCACGAGAAAACAAGAGAAATGAGGATACATGATTAAAACACTTGTACAGTCGCGAGAAATTAGGCAATTATCCCGGGTCAGTCGTTCGCCAGAACGTTAACAATCTTTGGAACAGAGCCCTACGACATGAACAAGAAAAGCCTTGAAAAGTTTAAGAAAATGCTTACTGCGGAACGAGATAACTTGATCCGTAAAGCGAATGACACGCTTTCTCGAGATGCCGCACTCGACCCAAATGAAATGCCCGATGAGATTGACCAGGCCTCTGCGGAGTACGAACAGTCATTTATTTTCCGGATTCGGGATCGTGAAAAGTACTATCTTTCTAAGGTACAGAAAGCTTTGGCTAAGATTGAAGCAGGTACATTTGGTATTTGTGAGGCATGCGAAGAGCCTGTGGCTGTCAAGCGCATGGAAGCTCGTCCTGTCACAACGCTTTGCATTCGCTGCAAAGAAGAGCAGGAAATGGAAGAGCGAAGCTACAATTGAGCCATTGGGGAGGGTCTTTGCCCTCCCTCTTTAACTACTCAATATTCGCGACTTGCTCTTTAAACCGCTCAATAGCAGTCTTTAGGGTTATTACGTGACGCGCCAACGAGACGTCGCCGCTTTTAGATCCAATCGTATTCGACTCTCGCAACATCTCCTGAGCCAGGAAATCCAGAGTACGACCAACCTCTTCACCTTTTTCCACAAGCTCGTGAATCTGGGCAACATGGGCCTCGAGTCTATCGACTTCTTCCGTAATATCACTGCGGTCAGCCATTACAGCGACTTCCCGGGCAACCACAGACTCATCCAGGTCTGCCCCGCTACCATCCAATAATTGGGCAAGCCGGTCCTTTAATCTCACTTGATAGCTCGTAATCACTTCTTGAGTGCGTTCACCAATGGCGGTTCGCTCGGCCAGGATATCCTTGCAAAGCCCCTCAATAACGCCGGCTAAAGCCTCTCCCTCACGCTCACGCATCGCCACCAGCGCGACCAGGGCCCCACCAAGAGCCTCTTTAATCGCTGATAGAAGTTCCGGATTAAGTTCACGGCGGGCCTTGCCTCCAATCACCCCCGGGAGTTGCGGAATAGAGTTAAGCGGCAATCCCAGGTTATCTAAAACCGCTTTGTACGCCTGCGCGATATTCTCATCCACCGAGACCAAGTCCTCGGGATTCTTATACTCAACAAATACGTGAATATTGACACTGCCGCGCCGTAGCTTCTCTTTGACCAAGGGCTCAAGTTCATGCTCGTAACGGTTCAGTACACCAGGGCCTTTCCAAGAGAGCTTGAGAAACCGCCCATTAACACTTTTGGCTTCTACCAAAATACGGGCCTGCTCAGTTTCAACACAATGGGCTCCGAAGCCTGTCATACTTTTAATCACTGTCTAATCCTTATTCTGCTCAGGCGCCGCGGCACCCAAGCATTCATCCCCGGGATCACCGGTAATGGCCTCACGAAGGCTCTCTGTGTGGTCTAACCATCTTGTCGTAATATCTTCGGGTACACTGTGGCGTTCCATGGCTTCTTTTAAAAGCTGCTTGCGGCGTGCAAACTGGCCCCCCATAATTGGGTGCGCTTTGTGAGCTTGGGCAAGCGAGCGGCCGCTGTAGATCACGGGGCCCCCCAAATACTCAGCCGCGTGCTGGTATTCCATCTCTTGAATACGAGCTCGGTTGGCGTTGCGGAAAAAGAACCCAATCATCACATCATCGAAGACAGTCGCCACGAAATCATCAATAAGTGCCCGTAAGCCCGCTTCCCCGCCTAGCCGGTCAAAGTCTTTGGATGATTCTTCCATACTTCCTAATTCATTCTTCCATGTGATATGCCATGGTCATGTACCGATGGTTCATTGTCCTACCTATTTCACTTCTTCTTAGCAACCTCAGCTGCAAGCCTGGAGACTCTACGGCCGGGAGCCCAGGTGAATTCAGTGAATCCGCTGATAGATTTGAAATCTCTGACCTTGTTCTTCAAGAAGGTGACCCTGAGAACCCGACCTGGAAGGCTTATGCGAAAATTGCCTCTGGAGGCCTCGATTCAACCCGCGTCCAAAATGTTGTCATCACCCACCAGGTCCAAAATCAAGGAAACACGCTCACCCTCAAAGCTCCAACGGGTGCACTATCTCCCCTCACCCACGACGCGGTACTTGAGCAGGCAGTGCTTGAGGATGGGTACCACCGAACCATTGTGACCCAGAAGCTCCGATATGTGCGTAAAGAAGCGACGATTCAGGGCGAAGGCCCCATACATATCAAGGCAGAAGGCCTAGAGCTTGAGGCACAAAGCTTAAATTACAGTATTGCCGATGGTCGTGTTCTTCTAAAGGGTCCGATCCTCGGGACCATTACTTCACCCATCACTCGGTCTCGATAGACACCGTCACCGAGCGAAGCCCCTTGGCCTCCAGGGAAGCCCTCAGGCGCCCTGATTCGGCTTCCAGCAGTCGCCGAAGGTCTTGGTCACTGCCCACATGAAAGACAGCGTTAACGCCGCCCTTGCCGACTGTAATGCTGCACCGCAGATTTTCGAAGAGTTCGTCAGATATCATCAGCTCGAATGTGGCTTCGCCGGATTCGTTCTTCGAGAAAAATGCACTGTCCGCCGCATTAGATAAGACATCGTCCCCTGCTCTCATAGATGGCTGTGGAGCTGGCACAGAAGGCCTCACGGATGCAGTGCCTGGCGGCGGCCGGGTCAGGCGACCAGAGTCCGCACAGGGCTCCCCGGGCTCCTGTGGCTTCACACTGGACCAAGCCACCGGGTAGGAGCGACCACGGGCATCTGAGCGCATCGCATCAGCCAGCTGCTCTCCGAGTCTTTGAGCCAGTTCATCTCTTAAGTTCGACATGATTTCATTTTGCGATGTCACTGAGCCTGTGTAAAGCAACGAGTTCTGGCAAAAAACACACCATCTCTTGACATGAAGGCCCTCCCTGCGGCATATCATCCTCGGCTCGGCGCGATACCCAAGTGGTTAAGGGGGCGGTCTGCAAAACCGTTATTCACCGGTTCGAATCCGGTTCGCGCCTCCATTTCCCCTCTTTTTTACCGAATTCCCCCGAACATTGTCATCATACAAATCCTATGCCCTTGTGCGTTCGCCGCGTCGTAATATTCATTTTCGAACAAAAAAAAACCTCCACACCAGGAGAAAGGGTCCCGATGCGGAGGTTTATAAATAATCACATTCAGTGATTAAGCTTAGAAAGCTTCGTCAAATGCGACTTCGCCCTCTACGCCCATCTGGTATGCAGCAACACGTCGTTCAAAGAAGTTTGTTAACTCCTGAACATCCTGAAGCTCCATAAAAGAGAACGGATTCTTCGAACCAAAATGAGGAGCAAATCCCAAATTGACCAATCGTTGATCCGCTACATACTCAAGATACTTGCGCATATCCTTGGGTGACAATCCGCTTACGCCTTCGGAAAGAAGGTCATCAGCAAATTGCATTTCGCAGTCAACAGCTTCAGTCAACATCTCAACAACTTGTGCTTGGAGCTTGTCGTCAAACAACTCAGGTTGTTCTTGGCGCACTGTTTCGATGACGCTGAAAGCAAATTGCATGTGGCAACTCTCGTCACGGAAAACCCAGTTGGTTCCCGAAGCGAGTCCATGCAAGAGCCCTTTTGAACGTAGGAAGTAAACATACGCAAAAGCACCAAAGAAGAAGAGTCCTTCAATACAAGCCGCAAAACAGATCAGATTCAGCAAGAATTTACGACGGTCTTCACCAGTCTGCAACTCATGCAAATCATCAACAGAGTCCATCCACTTGAAGCAGAATTCAGCCTTCTTGCGGATTGACGGGATATTATGAATCGCCGCAAATGCCGCTTCGCGCTCTTTGATATCCGGAATATAGGTATCTAAAAGCGTGAGGTAAAATTGTACGTGCAACGCCTCTTCATAGAGTTGGCGTGACAAATACATCCGCGCCTCAGGCGAGTTGATGTGCTTGTACAAGTTGAGGACCAAGTTATTCGCTACGATAGAATCGCCTGTTGCGAAAAAGGCCACCAAACGGCTGATCAAATGTGTTTCTGCGCCTGTAAGCTTATGCTTAAGGTCACGCACATCTGTTGAAAAATCGACCTCTTCTACGGTCCAAGTGTTACGAATCGCATCACGATACATTTCGTAAAACTCTGGGTACTGCATTGGACGCAGAGTGAGGTTAAGTCCTGGTTCTAAAATCATTTTGTTTCCCCCAATATTACTGACAAGCTTCGCAAATCTCTGGGTTTTCCAGAGAGCATGCTACAGATTGCTCGTCGGTAAACGTCTTGCCTTCTGTGCTGACCGTTGCTTTGCGAATAGCAGTCGCTGGTCGAGAGCGCAGATAATAAGTGGTCTTCACGCCCTGCTTCCATGCATACATGTACATAGAAGAAAGCTTACCGATGTTTGGTTTCGCCATGAACAAGTTCAATGACTGCGCCTGGTCGATAAACGGGCCACGAGAAACTGCCATGTCGATCAACGACTTTTGCGGCAATTCCCAGACTGTTCGGTAAATTTCACGAATGCCAGCAGGAATCTCACCGATTTCCTGAATGGAACCATCGTTAAGCTTAACCTTGTCACGGATAGCTTGTGTCCAAAGTCCCATATTCTTGAGCTTCGAAATCAGATAGTGGTTAATCTGAAGGAAGTCACCTGAGAGCGTCTCGCGCTTAAACAGGTTAGAAATTTGAGGCTCTGTACATTCGTACACACCGGTAATCGTCGCGATTGTCGCCGTTGGAGCGATTGCAATCATTAACGAGTTACGAAGGCCGTACTGCTTCACTTTTTCACGAAGCACATTCCATCTTTCGGCATCAGTAGGCTCTACACCCCAGAGGTCGAAAGAGAACTGACCTTCCGCCGCACGTGTCTCGGCGAAAGATTCATGAGCACCTGACTTTTCAGCCAAGGCACATGACGCGCTCAATGCTGCGAAATAGATTTCCTCTTGAACCCGCGCTGAGATTTCTTGTGCTTCCTTGCTGTCAAACGGGAGTTCCATTTTGAAGAAAACATCTTGAAGACCCATGAGGCCAAGACCAACTGGACGCCATCGCTTGTTGGATGCCGCAGAAGTTTCAGTTGGGTAATAGTTGATGTCGACAACACGGTCGAGGTACTTCACTGCAACCTTAACGGTCTCGCGAATTCCTTCATAATCAACGCTGCCTTCATCTGTTACGAATCGAGCCAGGTTAACCGAACCGAGGTTACATACCGCGGTTTCACCATCACTGGTGACTTCAACAATTTCCGTGCAGAGGTTCGATGAGTGAACAACGTTACCTGCTTTACCAGTCTGGTTGGACTTGGTGTTGCAGCTATCCTTGAAAGTCATCCAGCCGTTGCCGGTTTCAGCCAAAGTTCGCATCATTCGCCCGTAAAGGTCTCGTGCCTTCACTTGGTTGCTGAAACGTTCTTCTTTTTCTGCAGTTGTGTAGTGCTCTTCAAATTCAGCACCGAAGGTGTCAACCAACTCCGGAACTTCCTTCGGATCAAAGAGTGACCACATCGCATCCGCTTCAACTCTCTTCATGAACAAATCTGGAATCCAGTTTGCCAAGTTGAGGTTGTGAGTTCGGCGAGATTCGTCACCTGTGTTGTCGCGCAATTCCAAGAATGACTCGATGTCTGAGTGCCATGTCTCGAGATATACGCAGCAAGCACCCTTACGACGTCCACCTTGGTTTACGGCCGCAACCGATGCATCCAAAGTATTGAGGAAAGGTACGATACCTGAAGACTGACCATTGGTGCCACGAATCAGCGAACCTTCGCTGCGAACTCGGTGGTACGCTAGTCCAATACCACCTGCGTGCTTCGAGAGCTTCGCGATGTCTTTGTACTTGTCATAGATAGCAACCAAATCATCAACCGGAGAGTCCAAGAGATAGCATGAAGACATCTGCGGGTGACGTGTTCCTGAGTTAAACAGAGTTGGTGAACTCGGCATATAACGCAGGTTGGAGATAATATCGTAAAATTCGATGGCTTCAGTTGGGCTCTCAGCCAAACCACATGCCACGCGCATAAAGAAGTATTGCGGTGATTCAATGACTTCACGGCTTTCAGGATGCTTCAGCAAATAACGGTCATAAACCGTTCTGAGGCCGAAGTAATGAAACTCCTGTGTACGTGAGTGCACAATAGCATCATTGAGCTTGCGGCTGTTGCCCATAACAAACTCAAACGTACGTCCGCTAATCAATCCCTCTTCATAACCAGTCCGAACAGACTGGCTGAACGAGTGGATTTCCTGGGATTGCACTTCTTTGTCGATAAAGCCACAGAGTAATCGGGCACCGAGGAACGAATACTGTGGTTCCTCTGCCATCAACGACGCTGCTGTCTGGATAGACAACTCATCGAGTTCTGCGGTTGTCGCACCGTCATACAAACCACTGATGGTTCTGGTGGCGACTCGAATGGGGTCAACGTCCACGAGGCCGACACAGCAACGGTTAATAGCCCGAACAATCTTGTTCAGATCAACCGGGTCCATATCTCCGTTACGCTTCCGTACATGCATTCCTGTACTCACTTCTTGCATCTCTTTTTTCGTTTCAACCTTTTCTGCCCCCACAGATCCGGTTTGTTCTACATCAGCTTGACGCTCTGTCCTGGTCTCTAGTCTCATGATTGTCCCCTCCGACAACTTAAAGATTTTAACAAACTCATCCGACAGCCCTTGTTTGTGACTGTCTAGACGCAAAAATCGGGTCAACCTGCGCAAAAGTCGCACCGATCTACCTACGAGCCAAAATAATGGCTACAGTGAGCATCCACCATGGATGCTCTTCGCTTCACTATGTTTATGGCCCAGGAATCAGCTGAATTAGCATCCTGGAGCCCCCCCGCGAGTACCTTCGGAACTCGCAATTGACCTTCGACCAGTAGGCCGAAAATCACTTAAGCAACTTGGTTTTCGTCCCCAACGAAACGAGAAGCAAAACTTGCTATGAGTTTTAAGTAGACCACCGGGATCTGAAGGTCAACGGGATACTCGATGGTAATGTAGTGCAACGCAGGGCTACGTACTTAATAGATCAAGATCGTGAAAAACGACCGGCTAAAAACCCCGTAAAATCGCGAGAGCCGCTCTAACCAATTGGTTTGCATAGGCTTTTTTTCGATCAAATTTCGACGCCAAAAACTTTACACGCAGACATTTGCTCGATAGTAGTCCTCGATTTTTTTCAGTTCAGCTTCGCTCACCACTGGCGAACCCTTTTTTTCAGCCCTCTTTAAGAAGGCAATAATGTCCACTAAATTGACCATTGCGGTGACCCGTAAATCAAAGCTTTCAGAGATTTCCTGAATTGCGGAGACATCTCCAGTTCCTTTTTCCATACGGTCTACACTGACAATTAATCCGACGACGTCCGCATTTGGGACATGTTTCAAAACGCCCATCGATTCACGCACACTTGTACCCGCTGTCACTACATCTTCAATCATGACCACGCGCGTCATCCCGTTTTGAGTCACATTTTCATCACCGGAATATTGGTCTCCAACAAGGACTCCGCCCTCGCCGTGATCCTTGGCTTCTTTGCGATTAAACGTGATGCTCACATTGCGACTGTGTGTGTCATAAAGTGCCATGGCCGTGGCAACTGCCAGCGGAATACCTTTGTAAGCAGGCCCGTAAAGATTATCGACGCCATCACCAAAAACCTCATTGATCTCAGCAGCATAAAACTCGCTAAGGCGCTTAAGATGGGCACCTGTGCGATAAAGACCTGTATTCAAGAAGTACGGCGTCTTGCGACCACTCTTGGTTGTGAAATCACCAAAACGCAACACACCGCAATCGAGCATGAACTGGATAAACTCATTCTTCTGTTCTTCGCTTTTCATCCAACCACTCCTTTGGCCGTTCGCCACGCACCATCAAAAAGTTCAATTCGAGACACTGAATTATCACCCAAAACTGGTTTCAAATTAGGATCGTAAACCAACGATTCACCATCTGCCAATTCATAGTTTTCATCCCATGGAAGAATCACCGTTAGGGAGCAATTTTCCATCCCGGAAACTATTTTTGGCATAAGCGCCTGTACCTCACCATGACGGGTACACTCAATGACCTCATCCACTTTCTCGAACGAGACGAGATCCTCAAGAATCTTAAGTGTTGGGGGAGGAAGAACGATCTCATTTTGAGACTGGCGTTCTAAAACGGTTCGGATTGGGAGCCAAACGAGGTCCGTCACCTCTCTGGGATCTGGACGTAACTCCTGACCTTCAGGAGCTCGTGCAACAAAAAAACGTGTGTCAAAACGTTTTTTTTCGAACGATGGAGTCACCCAATGTGCAAAATAATGCAGTGATTCGATCGCCTTAAACATATCCACTTCCATAAGTGATTCATTAAAAGAACGCCCCTGAGCAGGGTCCAGTGTGGCACCAGAGCTGTTTCTCGTAATGAGATCCGCACCCAAAAGGAGCCCAGATTCCTCGAAAAGTTCACGACATGCGGCCACCGCAAAGCCCATTTTTCGAGCCTTGCTAGGAGCCGTTCCTGGGGTGGAATCGAGAGCAGATATTAGTTTTTGAAGGATTTCAGAGGCGTCATTGGGGTTCAAACAATCCGTGTCATCCACTTTTCCACCGGGGAAAACATAAGCACCACCCATGAAGCCACTCTTTGAATGACGCTGCATCAGGAGTACTTCAAGGGTGTCACGGTCCCTCAAAACAACAACAGTCGACGCATCACGGGTTCCCTGAAGCGTCTCAGGGAGTCCGCTCATTAGGAATCACCGCGAAATTTCTTACCCTCTTTCGCATAATCGATGAGGATTTGAGCTGGTTTGAACCGCGAACCGTACTTTTCTGCGTGCTCTTCGAGGTGCTTAACCACGTTTTCGACGCCCACGGTGTCACACCAAAAGAATGGACCACCCGTGTAAGGGGGGAAACCGAGGCCGAAAATCGCACCGACATCACCATCACGGGCATTGTGCAAGATACCTTCTTCTAAACAATAAGCTGCTTCGTTGACCATTTGCAGGACCAAACGCAACGCCAGCTCCTCTTCCGTGCCTCCGGCCTTCTCATCTACGGTGATTCCAAGTGTCTTATAAACAGATGAATCCACCCCAGCCTTCTTGCCGAATTGGTAAGAATAGAAGCCTCGAGAGTTTTTACGTCCCTTTCGGTCATCGTCGAGAAGCTTTGTCATGGAACCTGGTGCTTTCACACGGTCTCCAAATGCCTTCTCCATGATTCCAGCAACCTTATTGCCTACATCAATGCCCACTTCGTCCAACAATGTGATTGGACCCACTGGAAAGCCCCAGTTTACCAAAGCTCGGTCGAGCTTCTCGATGCTTACGCCTTCATTCAATGCCCATGCTGCCTCGTTCATATACGGTGCAAGGACACGAGAGGTATAAAAGCCTGTGCCATCCCGAACGACGATGACGGTTTTGCCCTGCTTCTTACCAAACGCCACACAGCTTGCCGTGACCCAATCAGCCGTTTCAGGCGTGGTAATGATTTCAAGTAGCGGCATCTTCTCTACAGGAGAGAAATAGTGCATCCCAATCACGGTTTCCGGGTGGGTTGACGCCTTAGCAATTTCCGTAATCGGCAACGAGGAAGTATTCGATGCAAATATCGTATCCGTGCTGGTAGCAGCCTCGACCTCTCGGAGCAGGTTCTGCTTGAGATCTAGATCTTCGAATACAGCTTCAAT
>JABJBS010000348.1 GCA_018668695.1 Deltaproteobacteria bacterium | reverse complement strand
GGAACAATGACACCTTGGCTTAGAGATATATCACAATCAAATTGATGCTCGCTTAGAGCCAAACGGTGACCGTCTGTAGCAACCATCCGCAAGAGACCTGATTCAGTAGACTCGCAATAAACACCGCTTAAATTGTGGCGGTTATCATCTGTTGAAACACAAAAAAGTGTTCGGTCAATCATTTGAATCAAAGCATCGGCTGGTACTTTAAAAGTTTTGATATCTCCTGGTTCAGGCAAAGCTGGAAATTCTTCAGCATTCATACCAACGAGGTTTGTTTTGAAAGCACCTGAATGCACTTCAATCCAATAGTTATCTTTAACTTCTAACGAGATAGAATCGCTTGTTAAGGATTTGATGATTTCAAACAGATGCTTGGCATTTACAGAAACACTTCCGCTAACTTGTACATCAGCTTGGTAGGTTCCTTGAATGCCAACATCTAAATCTGTTGCGCTTACGGTTAGGCCAACACCAGATTCTGCTTTTAGGAGAACATGGGCCAAGACAGGCATGGTGCTTTTTTTATCGGCAATACCGACTGCGCGATAAAGCGCTTTAGCGAATTCCTGTGTTGCGACTGTGATTCGCATAGCTTCTGCTCTCTTTTAACGTGAAACGAATTCAAATCCCTCAAACAAGGCGGATGTATCAAGGGCGCATAGCCGAGTCAAAGCTGGTTTTTTGGCCATGAGTGCTTCTCTTTATATTTATATATATAGATCTTTTAAGGATGATAATAATAACCTGTGAATATGGGGATAAGTGACTTAAAGGTTTAATTTTTCTAGGGAATTACCTGTGGATAGATTGTGGGCTCACTGGTGCATGGATTGTGGGTAACTTTTGTCCACAGGTGCAGGCATAGCTTGTCCACAGAGTTTTACAGAGGCTTATCCACAGGCTTATATAAATAAAAATCGCATGATTTGTACATATCCAGGCACTTTTGTACATCTGCTTGTACCTCCCTGCTTTTTTAATCGGATGTCAGTAGACGCAAGTGTGCGTTGACGCTCTTGAAAAAGCGTAAAAGTGTAGCGAGTTTTCGGATTAGACGGCTTTAACAAGCAGCTGTTTGAGGGCTTTAGCTTACTAAAACGTCCATTTGTCTCTCTAGATCAACAACCTGGCTTCGCAATGAAGGGTCTTGTTGAAGCATTGAATCGATTTTCTTACAGGCGCTTAGAACCGTTGTGTGGTCTTTTTTACCAAACTCGGAGCTAAGCTCTGGAAAGGAATGCTCTGTGTGCTTACGGCACAAATACATGGCTATTTGGCGCGGCCTGACGATAACTTTACGTCGCTCTTTGCTTTTCAGATCTGAAACTTTGAGCTGAAAATAGTTAGCGACGAGCTTTTGAATAGAAGAAACCGTTATCTTTTTGGTGTTGCCAGGCAATATGTCGGCGAGGACGCGTTGGGCGTGCTCTGCAGTGAGCGGGGTGTTGCTGAGCGATGCATGGGCTGTCACTCGAACAAGTGCTCCTTCTAATTCTCGAACATTCTGAGAACAATTCTTTGCTAGAAAGAATGCGACATCATCGGGGATGTAATACCCGTCTTTTTCCGCTTTTTGTCGTAAAATAGCGACCCGAGTCTCGACTTCAGGCGGCTGAATATCCGCGATCAGTCCCCACTGAAATCGATTGATCAGACGCTCTTCCATCTCAGGGAGCTCGTGCGGCAGCTTGTCACTGGTAAATACGATTTGCCGTTGGGAGTCATAAAGTGTGTTAAATAGGTGAAAAAGCTCGTGTTGGGTCCGTTTTTTGCCCGCCAGGAGCTGAATATCATCGATTAGTAAGAGGTCTGCGTTTTTACGGTATTTGCTTCGAAACTCTTCGAGCTTGCCACCCATAACGGCATTCACCACTTCGTTACTAAATTGCTCAGCAGTTGTATAAACCACTCGAGCACCCGGGCGCTCTTGAAGAACTTGGTGCCCAATCGCGGTTAGTAAGTGAGTTTTACCAAGACCTACGCCCCCAAAGATAAAGAGCGGGTTATAACTTTGGCCAGGTTTACCAGCGACGGCTTTGGTTGCTGCATAGGCGAACTGGTTCGAGGGCCCGCAAACAAATTCATTGAAAGTGTATCGGCGATTAAGTTGGCGAACGGAACGTCGCTCAGGGTCGAGAGATTCACGAACAATTCGAATCGGGGAATCATCGGTATCATTCAGGGGAGCAACGAGCTCCAAACGATCTTGCTCAGGGGCTTGCAGGTCCTCTTCAAGATCATCGAGAGACTCATCGTCAGGTTCCGTATTCATAAAGAGTTCCGGAACGACTTGGAGTTCGACGACCATTTCACGACCGGTAAAGCGAGTTAGGCCGTCGTGAATGAAAGTGAGGTAGTGGTTTGAAAGCCAATCGCGAGCGAAGCTGTCCCGTAGCGCGAGCTGAATGGTTGCATTGTCTGCACCCACACATAGTGCTGGCTCAAACCAGGTTTGGACAACGTGGCTAGACAGATTTGAACGAATAGATTCGATAAATCCTTGCCATAATTCTTGGCCATTTGTGTCTACGCTTTTGGTCATTCTTACTTTATCCACAAGTTATTTAAATTGCTGCTAAGCTATTAAAATCATTATAAAAAATATTCCCGCACCAACAGTTTGTACACAGAGTTATCCACAGGCCCTGTTGGCTAATGCATGGCTTATTCAATTGTTTGATGTCTCGAAGGGTACAGTATGTGCGAGTCCCCACAACTCCTCCGTCGCAATTAACGTCTGCGCAGGAAAACCTTCACCAATGGGCAGAAATGCCCCCCAAACAGTCTCTTCATATGGCCACGGTCATGGCTCTGATGAGATATACATGGTTTACGTGATCAAACAGCCCATGGTCAAGATTATGGATCGGGGGATTTTGGCCGAATAATGAGCCCAGATTGCTGATCGCTCCGTGTTTTCAAGGATCTCTGGCGAAAAACTTTTTTCATGATGACGAGATCGCCCAAAAGTCATTAAAAGCTCACAGTTAATCCAGGGCATAGAGTTGACAAGAGGTCTTTCGTGAGTAATATCCGCCCTCCGCAGCGATCTTTTTAAAGTCTTCAAAACACCTGAAGATGTTTACAAATAGCATTCGTTGTGGCCTTTGTGAGTCCCGTTTCAATCAGTGCCAAGAAATTTTCAGGCATGAAGTTGATAACCGGTTACCAGTGGTGCTTTCGGCCAGCCACACGGTGATTTTAGTTAGGCCGATAGAGTAGATTTGATCCAAGGAGTGGCCAGATGAAACGCACTTTTCAGCCTTCCAATCGTCGTCGCCTGCGCAAGCATGGCTTCCGTAGCCGTATGCAAACTGCCGCAGGTCGCGCGCTTTTAAAGCGTCGTCGTGCAAAAGGCCGTAAGCGTCTTACGGTTTCGATTGCATCAAAATAAGAGACTGATTCCACTGTGAATCTCGATCCGTCGGGGCGCCTCACTGGTTTGCTTAAACGAGCAGATTTTGTGCGAGTGCAAAATAGAGGCAATCGTCACCGAGGACGTTGCCTTTTACTCATGGTTCATCCCAGCGAGAGCGAGAACAGCCGCGTCGGTCTAACCGTTAGCCGCAAAGTGGGAAATGCAGTGGTACGCAATCGGGTACGTCGCCGATTACGCGAGTTGATCCGCGCAAAACCCGAGTTGTTTATCAGTGGTCAAGATTATGTCTTTATCGCCCGCGCACGTGCAGCGACAGCTGGTTCTTCAACGCTGCATAAGGAAGTTGAATGGCTTCTCAATCAAGTAAGCCTTCAGGGTGGACCGCCAAGGTCCTTGTAGCGCTGATCTGGTGTTATCGGTTTACTTTGCGTGGTCTTGTCGGAAATCAATGTCGATTTCACCCCTCTTGCTCCGAATATGCGATTCAGGCAATTACCCATCATGGTGCAGTTAAAGGTTTTGGTTTTACTGCCCACCGAATATGTCGCTGCCATCCTTGGGCTGTAGGCGGGATCGATCCGATTCCAACCACAGACTCATCGACGAGGCTGCAACAAGGCAATGATTAAAAAATGACTGAGCAACAACGTGTCCTTCTGGCAGTCGGCCTGACTTTTATTATCTTCTGGGTTTGGCAGGTAATCTTGGGGGAAATTGATCCGCCGGTGCAGATCCAACCTGAAGTTGCCACTCAAGAAGAGGTAACGCCCCCAGCCAAACCGTTTGAATTGGATACTTTTCAAGCTGAAGCCGCCGCAGAGGGTGATGTTCCTTCGCTAGATCCATCTCTTACGGGAGCAGAGGCACCGCAAGCAGCTCCAAAACCTGCTATTGTTCAAAAGCAAAGCGCGACGCTTCGTTCAAGCATGCTTGATGTGTCGATTTCAAATGACGGTGCATCCTTAAATCGAATCTTCTTGAAAGAATATACGGAATCAATTGGTGAAGAAGGCGTAAGAGCTCCGGTTTCCTTGGCCACGAAGGTCGAAGGTGACGCGGAGCAAGCTAAACTGCTTTTCTTCGTGAACGGTAAGCAAGAGAAAATTCCATTGGTATTGGAAAAAGGCGGTTCGAAAGTTTCTCTTCGAGGGCAGAGCCCATCTGGCCTCGGTGTTGTCGTTGATGCCCGTGTGCGTGAAGGCCAATATGGTTTAGATTACGATGTAACGTTTTCAAACCGCGGTGCTGCAGCATTACAAGCCAGCGTAGTCGTGGAAATGGGCTTACCGAAGCCACTTGAAGAAGGCGGCTTGCTCACACCCTCCATGCAAAAGTATCGCGGTATTTGTATGACTTCAGAAGAGGTTGAGAGCTTTACCCTAGATGACACGGAAGAAGGTCCAGTAAAGGCGTCCGAACCTGTTTTTTGGGCAGGCCTTGATAAGCAGTACTTTGTTGTAGCCGCAGCATTGCAGGCCGAGCAAACAGGGGTATGCGAAGTAAGCTCCAAGGATGAAAAGATTACTGTAACGCTTGACCTTGGTAGTGAAAGCGTTGCTCCAGGCCTTGGTGTTAAGAAAAGCTTTTCACTTTATTTAGGGCCCAAACGTGAAGATAAGCTTGAAGAAGTCGAACCACACCTTACAAACGTCATCGAATACAACATCATGGGTATTCCTTTAGCTTTCATTGCCCGGCCGATGGTTTGGGCGATGAATATGTTTCACGGATGGTTTGGAAGCTGGGGCGTTGCCATCATCTTGCTGACGCTCGCGGTGAAAAGTGTTTTGTTCCCAATCACTTAT
>JABJBS010000347.1 GCA_018668695.1 Deltaproteobacteria bacterium | reverse complement strand
GTAAGTGCTGTCGCGTCCTGAAGACCCTGCAGGCTTGATGAGCAAACCCCTCCAAGATGGGTCAAAATGCTGTGGTGTGCGGAAGTTAAGTTCTCATCCCAAAGAATCAGTGGGGTGATGCTCGCACTGTTCTTGGGTAACTTCATCTTCACACCGGTAGCGGTATGAGTCAGCTTGAGTTGCTCCTGTTCTTTAATAAGCTTCTCAAAAGACTTAAGCATATTCTTGACCTTACGCTCACGCTGCTTTGGACTAAGCGGCTTCTCGCCTTCTTCAATTTCAACAGCTTCCTCAAGATCTTCGAGCGACACAACGTGTCCTTCATGCTGAGCAAGTAAGTTCAAAATCCGGATATGGTTTGCATCTTCCACAGAGACTGGTTCTTCAGTACCCAGGTTGATCTGGAGAGTATGTAAATCAATGACCACACGGTAATCTTCTGGCTTGAACCATGCGAGATGCTCGCTGCCAATCATTTCTTCGCCATCGGCGGTAGTTAGGCAGCAGCGTACACGGGGAGCCAGGGCCAACTGAGAAAGCGTGCTCAAGCTGAGTTCATGCTTTTGAGCCGGTAAACGACGCAGTTCTGAAACCCAGTTTGCACGGCACTTAGCGCCTTGAGTCTCATCTTTGTCATAAAGGGCCAAAGCTTCACCCAGACGCCACATCAACGCTCCCGTAAGTGGTGCCAATACGCCCACCGGGATTTCTCGGAAACAACGCCGAGCTGCTTCTACGTTGTCTTTTCTCAAGAGGGCAGCCCCCGTAAGAACGATAGCGCGGATGCGAACTTCGCGGATACCCACACGTTCTGCGTGAGCACCAACGCGAGGCCCGAGGCGGATAGCGCTGGCTAAATCGCCGGCTGCTATGTAGGCGCGAAGTAAAAGTTCTGAAACGTGAAGTGTGCCGAGATCATCACCAAGCTTACGCAAGGCCAGCATTGCCTCGCGGCCAGCTTCGACGGCTTCTTCGGCGTCGCCTAGAACAAGCGCCAAACGGCTGTCGAGTTCGCGGGCCAAAGCAATGGCGCGTTCATGCTTAATTTCTCGAGCGAGAGTTAAGACTTCCTTCGCTCGCTTTTGCGCGGCCGGAACATCACCCAAATCCAAAGCGGCGTGGGCTAAGCGGTGAAGCGTTAAAACTTCTTCACGTCTGTTGCCACCGGCTCCAAAAAGTTTGCGGGCCTTTGAAAGTTCGCTCAAAGCGCCTTTGCTGTCTTTGTTGCGAAGTCGAATCAAACCAGCTTCGCGGCGAAACATTGCAACACGAGGTCCAGCAATGGTCGGGTCAAGGCGGCTCAGTGCCTCATCAACAATAGTCTGCGCACCGTCGACATCCCCGAGCGCCACCCGTGAACGAACGAGTTGAGCACGTAAAATATCAGCGATGGCTTGTTGCCCGGCACCAACCCACAGGTCGATGACTCGCGGCAAGACTGCGATTGCTTCTTCGTGATTACCCCGGCCGGCATCCAACATCACTTTCGCAGCGGCTAGATAACGCTTTAAGCGGCGACTGGCGGCACCCGTCATTTCTTTTTCAACTTCAGCAATCAGCTTGGAAGCGTGAGTCAAATCGCCAATATCCAGAGACACCCATGCGTCTGCCAGCTCTGCTATTTGTACCAAGTTTCGGTCGCCCCATTTTACAGCTGCCGTTCGAAACTCTTCAAAAGCAATCTTGGCTTTTTCGAAGTCGCCGGTTTCGCGGTAAAGGTCACCGATGTAACCGTGTGCAGCAGCGGCGTGATACAAATCACCTGCTTTTTCAAAACATACTGCCGCTAAACCTGCCTGCTCAATGGCATCGTCAAGGCGCCCTGCCTGAGCACAAACGCGTGCAATCAGACGATGCATTTCACCTTCACGGTCGAACTGCTTTTTACCCTTCAGTAAAAGCAGAAGGTCGTAAGCTAATTCTTCGGCTTCTTTAACCTGCTCAAGACGAACCATGCTCGTTGCGGCAAGCATACCGGCGTCGAGTAGGATGTCTGAATCTTTGGTTACTTTGGCCAGGCGGCGATAGGAAACGACAACATTCTTATGGTCGCGCTTTTCGCTGTCGATATATGTGAGAGCTGCCAATGAACGAGAAGCTGTCCAAGGATCTTTCGACTCACTGAGCTCCATCATTTCATCACGCATTTGCGTGGGTAGACCTTGGCGCATACGTGCTCGCGCGGCCAACACACGGAGGCGACCACTCAACGTTTCATCCGCTGGTATCGAGGCCAACGTCTTAAGATAAGCCTTCAGAAAACCAAAGCTTCGAACGGCTTCCCAACCGGAGCTAAGTGTTTCAACTGCTTTATCAATGCGGCCCGAGCGGGCAAGGATTTCACCGGCACGAATAACACCAAGTGGCTCACTGTTTTTGAGAGCGTGCTCTTGGAGAAATGTAGCCAAAACTTCCGACATGTGATCATCGAGCTCGGCTTCGCGGTCTTGAACCAGACGGCGAATGATTCCGTGAACAACAACGTTGCCGTCGATTTCATCAAGCAGGCGCTTTTTCAGAAGCGTATCTACTACATCGCCAAATGCTTTGCGGCCTATTTCCAGGCTAAGCGGTAAGCCAATGCGGGTGAGCCGAGCGAGGCAATCGAGTTCATCACTGGAAAGCTGAGTCATGCCCTTTTCCCAGATGGCTTGGAAACTCTTAATAGAGCGAGCAGTTAGCTTCCGCATAAACTCGTCGTCTGGGAGGTTGTCACCCAAGAGCGAGCCTAAGAAGGTTAAAGTCAGCGGGTGAGCCGAAGAACCGCCGCGCACACAATCTTCCTGGAGGCGGGTTCGAGCTTCCTGGCTCAAGTTCATGGCCACGCCAACTTCTTCAACCGTTGCTTTCGAGAATGGCTTAACCAGCTCCATGTGGATGCCAGCCTTGTCCATGGCGGCAAGCTCAATCTCATGCTGCATCGCTGCTAATACACGGTAGTTTCCGCGGTAGGCGTGAATCGTTCGAACGAGACCTGAGTAGTCTTCGGTTTTGATGTTGTGCAAATCATCAAGCATCAAGAGGCACTTGTGGCTGTCGAGAACATCCGTGAGCCGGCGAAACGCATCCGCTGCGCTGTCGACAGATTGGCCAATTCGTCCTGAGAGTCGAGCCTCAACTCGGGCAAGAATACTTCCGACACCTTCACCCGGGCTTACCGGTAGGTAGACCGACTTTTCCAGGCCAATCGCTTCCACTTCAGCAGCCAAGCGGCGCATAAGGGTGGTCTTACCAATTCCCTGAAGACCCACATACATGGATACAGGGTAGTGGTTTAAACGAGCGCGGTATCTTGCAATATACTCTTCGCGACCAAAAAACGGGGTATTCAACGTGGATAGTACTTCAGGCATGATTCTTGCTTACCTCCAAAGGGGCCAAGTATGCCTTTTATGGCCTAAATCGAAAAAAAATGCAATAAAAACAGTGAGAAAGCCTCTCTTATGGCGTGGATTTTATTGATCAATCGCTCTATCTATCTGAAATCATGCGTGATTGCCCTAAGCCCCTGTTATTCGGGCAGAAGGGGCAAAGCGCTGAGCGCATCCCGGACATTACGCAGCCGTTCACGCAGCCCAGCATGTTGCGGCACGTCAAAAGTAAGAGAGAGTCTTCCCGAGGGCGTGAGTCCATATTTTCCAGGCTCATTTTGGAGCATCAGAGCAAAGCGAGCGGAGTCGATATGGGCTTCTTTGAGGAGGGTTAGCCCGATCTTAATTTCACCAGGATCAAAACGGCTCGAAAGAGCTGAGATTCCCAAACGCTTCAAGCGAAGACGAATCAGCATCACTTCCACCAAAAAAGCGACTTCTTCCGGTGCCTGGCCATGGTACTCTTGCATTTGTTCATAAACTTCAAAAATCTGCTCATCACTGCTGGTTTGGCTTAGCCTTTGGTAGAGATCGAGACGATGCATCGGCTGCTCAACATAACTTTCAGGGATAACCGCGGTGACTGGCAGCTTGATATCGGGCTCAACCTCATGGGTCGTCTCCGAGCCTCGCACCTGCTGAACAGCCTCCTCGAGAAGCCGAGTATAAAGCTCAAAACCAACAGCCGCGATGTGGCCACTTTGGCTTGAGCCTAAAAGATCTCCAGCGCCGCGAAGCTCCAAATCACGGGTGGCAATTTGATACCCCGCACCCAGACTTGAGTGCCGCTTCAAAGCGGCCAATCGCTCAGTTGCATCGCGGGTCATACGTTGGTCTCGCGGGATCATAAGGTAGGCATAAGCGCGCCGCTTGCCTCGGCCGATCCGGCCACGAATTTGGTGGAGCTGGCTTAGGCCAAATGTATCGGCCCGGTTGATAATCATCGTATTGGCCGACGGGATATCGATACCACTTTCGATAATCGCAGTGCTAACAAGGATGTCTGTTTTACGCGTGACAAAATCGACCATGATTTTCTCAAGCTCTGGACCCTTCATTTGCCCATGGGCCACACCCAGCTTGGCGTCGGGCACCCATTCGCGGACATTTTGTGCCATCGAATGAATGGAGGCGACGCGGTTATGAACGAAAAAGACCTGCCCACCTCGGTGAAGCTCTCGCACAATCGCCTCGCGAATGACTTCTTCATCAAACCTCAGAACCTCAGTTCTAATTTCTGAACGAGCCGCAGGCGGTGTTTTGATGGTGCTTAAATCACGCATTCCCGCAGTGGCCATGTGGAGTGTTCGAGGGATCGGTGTTGCTGTGAGCGTGAGAACGTTGACCTCATGCTTGAGCTCTTTGACGCGCTCTTTATGCCGAACCCCAAAGCGGTGTTCTTCATCAACGACCAAGAGGCCCAATTGGTTAAAGACGATGTCTTGGCTTAACACTCGGTGCGTACCGATCAGCACATCAATTTTCCCCTCGCGCACTTGCTGAACAATCGCTCGTATTTCCGCTGGTTTTCGAAAGCGGTTCAATACCTCGACCCGGACTCCTTCTGGCTCTAAACGCTCGCGGAAAGTCGCTCCATGCTGCTCCGCCAAGACCGTCGTCGGAACCAAAACTGCAACCTGATAACCTCCGAGCACGGCCAATAAAGAGGCTCGAATGGCCACCTCGGTTTTCCCAAATCCAACATCACCACAAACAACTCGGTCCATTGGCTTGGTATCTTGAAGGTCATCGATAACCGCCTCGATGGCCGTACGTTGGTCAGGGGTTTCTTCATAGGCGAAGCGAGCCTCAAAGGCGCGGAAATTATGGTCTGGCGGGTCCATAGAGAATCCACTCAGCGCAGCCCGGCGAGCTTGAACCTCAAGTAACCGGTGCGCCATTTGCACCATGGCATCTTTGACTTTTTTACGTGTTTTGGCCCAGCGCGTTCCCCCAAGCTTATCAAGGCGAACATTGCCTTGAGGGCCCCGGTATTCTTGAATCAAGTTTAAGCGATAAATTGGAACGTAAAGTTTATCTCCATCGGCGTATTCTAGATGAACGTAATCACCGTCCAAGCCGCTGAGCATCAAGCGGGTCAGCCCTCGGTATCGGCCAATGCCGTGATCCATATGAATCACCGCATCGCCTTCTTTTAAGTCTCGAATGGTCTCCAGCCCGCCAGGCTCGGGTCTCTTGCGACGACGGGTGCGCGCTAAAAGCCGAGAAACATCAAAAATCTCACGGTCGGTGATGATGCAGAGCTTGTCTTTTTCAGACTCAAAGCCTTCGCTTAATGCGCCAATGACAATGCCGCGGTAAATTCGAGGTGTTTCAAGACCGCGCACCACATCACGGGGCAAACTCTTTAAAATGGGCAAATCCATCTTACGGGCCAAGAGCAAATCTCGCAGCCGTTCAGCTTGAACATAGCCCTCACATAAAAGAAGCACATGAGAAGAGGTATCGAAACGGGCGCGCAGGGTTTGAACAAGCGGGTCCAATATTTCTCCGCGCCCTGGGTCTGACCGGCGCAGGTTCATCTCGGAAACAAGCTCGGTCCAAGGTTTCATCGGCGAGGTAAAATCTGCCTCGTCCTCGGTAAAAAGATTAGACGAGCGTATTTGCGGACGGGTCTCGAGAAGCTCGCTGATAGCGGCGGGTGATTCATAGAAATGCTCCACGCCTACCGCTGGCTCACCGCTTACAATTGCAGCATCGTATCCAACTTGGCTGCGCTCTGCTTGGTCAGCCATGGATTCAAAAAGAGTGTGATCTCCAACCAATACAACTTGAGCACTTTGGTTCACCAGTAGCTCGGCCACCGATTGCGTTGATTCGTAAAACAAAGGCCAAAGCGATTCGATGCCAAAGAAATAATGACGGCGCTCAATATCTTCAACCATTCCCCCCAAGCGCCGGGAAGGTATCGCTATTTTTTCTCCCATATCGCGTAGAGATTTTACGGCCCGTGCCACCCTCGAATCGGTGTAGGCCACTTCCCTAATTGGGAAAATGTTAAGCTTTCCAAGCTCTTTGCCCCGCCGCTGGGTTTCAACATGATAGGGATGGATGGTGTCTATTTCATCACCAAAAAGGTCAATTCGAACGGGGTGAATATGCAATGGAATAAAGCAATCGATGATGCCGCCGCGCACCGCAAAAGTGCCCGAATCTTCAACCGTATCTACACGCTGGTATCCACAAAGCATCAAAGCGTCGATGATGCTCGAGCGCTCGGCCGTTTGGCCAACCTCGAGAGTGTAATAACCATCTCGAAAGTCTGTCTCGGTGACCCACTTTGACAAGAGGCTACGGGCAGTGACCACGATGTTTTGGGAAGCTTCACCCTCCAAAAGGGCCGCTCTAAGCGCCAGACGCTCACCCATCAAAATCGGATCAGCACCGGCCCCATCCCAAGGTAAATGCGGCATATCCGGGAAAACCGCGACCCGCCCACCCGTGAATGTCGTAAGGTCTTGAGCCAAAGCCAGCTGCTCACGCTCAGATTCAACCACCCACAAGGTACAGCCATCAAACTCTTCGGAGGCCACCATGTAGCCAAGCTGAGTTGGACTTGGTCCTTCAATCCGCAGGATTTCCTGGGTTTTAAGGGATGATTTAAGAGAGGTCACTGCTTTTTTCTCCACACATTGCCCAACAACCATGGCCCAAGCAGGGCGTCAAGTGAAGGTTTGAGCGCCAAAATGGCGTGATCTTAAAGGTCTTGGTAAAGTGATCGCATGTTAACTCGACTATCACTTCTCTTTTGCCTTATCACTGGCCCACTTTTGGTCTCTTGTGCAAGTACGAACGCCGGGGAAAGCTTGCAAGCCTCTGTAAGTGCTTACAATCAAAATCTTCGCTGGAAGCGGTTCACCAATGCCTCGCAATTTGTCCCAGCCGAATCCCGCGCCAAATTTCTCGAACGGTATTTAAACGCTGAAGATGATTTGCACATCCAGTCTATGGAAGTGCGCAATGTCACGCCCTACACCAAAGATGGAAACCGGCTCGCCGATGTTGTCCTCGTCGCACAGGCTTATATTCTCCCAAGCACGGTTGTGGAAAAACTCACAATCGTTCAGCGCTGGGCTCATGTTGATGGTTCCTGGCTACTTGAAGAATCCAGCAAAGAACTCGTCCCCGAAATTTCTTCGTCAGAGGACTAAACGGTGCCCGTCCCTTGTTGACCTTCTTCTCCCGCAGCGCTAGACCGCCCCTACTATGGCGGAATTTAAAGGACTAACCTCAGAGCACTTTGCAACCTACGAACCCTCGCGCTGGTCGAGCATGGTACACAACCTTGCCCGCATGAAAGCCAAGGATGCGATGGTGGCTCTTGCAGCTCAATCAACTCAAGATATCTCTGAATCACTCGACCATTTGGTTCGTGGCTCCAGCGACGAGATTCCGAACATAACGAATCAAAAGAAGGTCGAATGCCAATGGATTTATTGGTACCGCAACAAGGAAGACCGAGAAACACTGGCCAACTTTCTAGGCAAAACTGTTCTCGACAGCGCCAGTCTCTTCACAACCGCGGCGCAAGATAAGCACCTCGTGCTTGGGCTTGTCCTATCCCAAACGAAAGTAAACATTGGCCTTCACATTGCCCCAAGTGCAGAAGTAGACCGCCGAAACTTTCTAGCCCATCTTAAAGATGAGTATAAAATCGATAAAACTTTAGAAGCTTTTTCTGCGCTTCCTGAAAATATGATGATGGGCAATCCAGAGAATCTCAAGCCTATCGGCGAGTGGGCGCTGGAAAGCGACCGCACTGAGCTTGAAGAGTTGCTCGAATCAGACAGTCCATTTTTTCTTGGCTACGTTGTCGACTCTGATCTTGGCGCTGAAATGGGGGCTGAGCTTTCTTCTTGGGTTCAAAACGGCATTGAAAACCTTCTTCCCTTTTACACCCACATCGCTTGGAGCAAAACCAACGATTGTATTGGCCAAGGCCGAGCGGTGAAAAAAGCCAAAGAAGAAAAGATTAAAAAATCTGCCAACTTTCAAAAAGGCGACAAAGTCCGAATCACCACAGGCCTTTTAAGCGGCAACGTCGGTATCATTGAAAACATCGATGCCAAAGCTATGGTTAAGGTCGCCGTTGGTAAAATGAGCGTCAAAGTTCCAGGGCAAGATCTGATTCCTTTGGCTTAAAGATATCAATCACAGCTCTTTAAGTAATGACTCAAGAAAAGCCGGTTCACCTTCTGGGGGTGTTCTAGCTGTCCAGGGCTTGCACTTCTCTGAGCGACCCTTTTGAGTAACTGTGAGCGAAACACCCATTTTAAAATTTAGAATTTTCACAGAAATTCGCACGGGTTCTTTGACCCGGGGCAAACGCCAAGACTCCACAATCGGGCAAGCACATTTATCAAGCTTGGGTTCACCTGTTTTCCAGCGGTATTTTTCAGCTTTGGACGCACAGTGAACGATGCTTGAAATATAACGGTCAACCCCTCGAAAGAGCAGCTCAGCCTCAGATTTCTCTCTGGGGATGCCTACAACTTGTGCCCGCGCTCTGACGCCTTCCTTCAAGACAACATCTCGTGCCCGGCGAGCGGAGGGATCTATCCAACCTGTCGCTGTACACTGCGACTTACCGTAGCGATAGGTCATGTAAAGCCTGGTCTTTTTTCCCCGAACTTTACGAAGCGTTTGAACAGATGCCTTGGGAACCCATTTACGAAGTTTAGATTGGCGACAAGGTGCTTGGCCAAGTGGCTGCATGGTTCGGGCATCGCTGAAGAGCAATACATCTTTGCGGTGCACAACTTTTAAGGAGGTTCCAGGAATCACAAGCTTTCCAAAACGGCCGGGTTGTCCAAGCTTAACGGTCGCTTCTTCTGGAACAACACGCTCGACACGAAATCCAGGGGTTGGGGCCGCATATAGAGTACCCAACGCCAAAAACGTAAGCACTGCCGCCATCAACTGGATCAACCGTTTCATCAAGCTCCTTTTAGCACCACACGGTGAACTTTTTTCTTTCCAGAACGTAGGGTCATGGCCCCATCTTGAAAATCGGCTTCAGAGAGGGCGTAGGCTCCATCAGTAATCTTAACATCGTTAATTCTTACTGCACCTTGGTTAATCAAACGCCGCGCCGCGCTTTTCGATTTATCAAAACCCACCTGAACCATCATATCAACAAGTGTAACACCTTCAGCAAGCTCTGAATTTGCAAGCTCCTTTGTAGGGATTTGAGCGGTGTTGGAGGCTACTTTCCGAGGTACATCGCTTGAAACCAAGAGTTCGGCAGGGATTTCACGCGAACCGAAAGCGCTTTGTGCTGCTTGATGAGCTTTTGACGCCTCTTCTTTCCCGTGAACGAGCTTGGTCACCTCGTAGGCGAGAATAGATTTCGCCATATTCAGTTCCCGGCCCTGGAGAGTGGTCACAGTGCGAACCTCTTCCATCGGCAAAAAGGTCAAAAACCCGAGAGTCTTTTCCAAATCTGCATCGTCTACATTTACCCAGTACTGGTAAAATTCGTACGGGCTCACGCGGTCGGCGTCCAGCCATAGAGCGCCCTTAGCCGTTTTACCCATTTTTTCACCGGCTGAAGTGAGCAAAAGAGGAAAAGTAAGGCCGTGGACAAGTTCGGAATCAATCCTTCGAGTGAGGTCGACCCCTGCCAAAATATTACCCCACTGGTCATCGCCGCCCATCTGCAAAACACACCCGTGTCTACGCCGAAGCTCCATGAAATCGTAAGCTTGTAAGATCTGATAGTTGAACTCGATAAAAGACAAACCGCGCTCAAGTCTTTGCTTGTAAGATTCAGCCGCGAGCATTCTATTTACAGAAAAGTGACGCCCAACATCTCTTAAAAAGTCGATGTATTTGAACTCCATCAACCAATCAGCGTTGTTTACCAAAATGCTTTTACCCTCTTCAAAGGTCAGAAAGCGTGAAAGTTGCTGCTTAATCGAGGATACGTTGTCTCCAATCGTGTCGCCCGTCATCATTTGACGCATCTCTGTCTTACCGGACGGGTCGCCAACCATCGCCGTGGCTCCACCCACAACCACCAATGGCCGGTGGCCGAGGCGCTCCAAATGCATCAACGCCATGGTCACGAACAAGTTGCCTATGTGAAGGCTTGTTGCTGTGGGATCATAGCCAATGTAGGCCGTTACTGGGCCTTCTTCGAAAAGCTCTCGCACAGCCTCTTCGTCAGTACATTGTTTGATAAAACCGCGCTCTTTAAGCACATCGAATGCATTTTTTGTCGTCATAGCTCCCTCTTTACAGAGCTATCCTATGGGGTCAAGCCTCCGCAGCGGCCCAAAGGGATGTGACGGGTTTCTGGCGGCTGGGATCGGGCTTTGCTAGAGATAGATCATGAACCCTTTTCGCCTCTTTATTTTCTGCTCCTTGGCTACGGTGTTTGCGCCCAACCTTGGTATGGCCGCTTCAGATTTTGAACAAGTTGCAGGGATTCGCTCTCTAGCGATGGGCGGAGCACACCGAGCACTTGGGACTTCCAATGACACGCTTAAGCTCAACCCGGCTGGTCTCGCAATTCAAACACGTTACGCCATCGAGCTTAACTATGCTTGGAGCGAGAAATACAAAGAAAGCCGTGCTACCGCGAGTGCGGTTGATTCAAAGTCAGGACCCGTTGCCGGCGGTCTGAGCTACGAACTTTTAAAATCAGACACCGAAGGCAAAACTAAAAACCTGCACCGAGTCTCCTTGGGCCTTGGTTACCGAGTAGGAGACATGTTTGCTCTTGGAACGACCATTCATTACACCGAAGGCAACCGAGACACAGCAGGAGAGAATGAAGATATTCGCGAATTCTCAAGCGACTTTGGTCTTTTAATTAGGCTCTCAGATTACCTGCAGTTCGGCGCAAGTTGGCATAACTTCGTGACGTCCCAAGAGACCGGATTAAGCCCCCAACATATTGGACTTGGGCTCAGCGGAGGCGGTCAGGGCTTCGTGGTGGCATTTGATACGAAGCTCGATATTTCCCAAGAAGAATTGGTGGCATCTTATCATCTTGGTGCGGAATATATTCTTTCACGAGTTATTCCCATTCGGCTTGGCTATATGAATGACGAGCGTATTTTTGCCAGCGGTGAAGCTGGCAGAGAAAACTTTATATCAGGCGGCGTTGGATATTTTAGCCAATCTGGCTCAGTGGATATTAGTTTTAACCATTCCATCGAACGCGCCCGGATGTGGACCGTAATAGGTTCTTTGCAATTCTACCTTTAAGCAACTCGCTTTTATTCAGGGTAGCGCACCGTAAATAGCTCCAAGAGCGTTTGAATCTCGGCCAAACCGGGGTCGATGGCTCCAGCCATCTCAAACATGAGTCGTGCACTGTTTAGCAATGCCATATCTCGTGTCCCTGAACCTTTGATCAAGAATATCTTCCCAAGGGTAAGCTGTGCTTGTGCTAAAAATGGAAAAATAGTGATCGACTCTTTTAGTAAAGCTTCAGCCCGGTCGTATTCACCTATGGCGTAAAGCTTTTGAGCCCGTTTAATCTTTTGGCGTGCCTTTATCGCAAGTTGTGGATCTGTTTCTGGAATTCTCCTGGGTGCTGGCTCTACCACCGGCTTTGTGGGCGGTGTTTCACTTAAAACTTTGTCCTCGGAAATTTGTTTGTTGGCCACCAACGGCTTTTGCTGAACCACCGTTTTCGAACGCGGGCCGCAGCTCATTATGAATCCAACAAGGACCACCAGCATACTTAGTCGTTTCAATGCTCGCATCATCATCATCATTCCAAAATTACGGGGGCGAAACCGTGACTGTAAACGTACCCGCATCAGACCAGTTACCTGCTGTATCTCGCTCTTGTACATAAAGGGTATAGGCCCCAAGACTTAAATCAACCGTTGGCGTGTAACTTAAATCCGTTACCTCCGCGGCTGAAAGAAGGTCACCTTCCGAAAAGCTCGTGCGATAAACCCCAGAACCGTCTGCGCCGCCGCTCACCCAAGTCCAGGTAGGCGTTGTGTCGGTTGTATCGGCAAGACTGCTTGTCACCACGGGAGGCGGAGGTGCCACTGCATCGAGTTCCACAAAATCTAGATGGTCATCAAAGTCTGCAATTCCGACATTCAGCCCCCAATCAAAAACCGCGCAACTTAAATCATAGATACCTGAAGCAAGGCCTACGGTTGGGTTCCAATCGACCGTCATGGAAAACACTCCGGGAGAGCTTCTCGTTATAGTGGCCTGGTTACCCCCCTCACATGTTTGACCGTTGGAGACTGCGTCGCAAACAAGAAACGACGCGCCGCCTGCATCACGAATCGCCACAGTGATATCAAACGTAGTTTTTGAAGGGTCGTTACCATCGGTAAAGGCACATTCTATAGCAATGGTGTCTTGAGTAACCGGTGCGACTACACCACTGGCTGCAGTTAACAAGGTTACAACCGGCGCAATATCGTCATTTACAATGGTCGCTACCCCAGAGGCATCGCCAAGCTGAGCCTGAGTTGGGGAATCAAGAGTCACTGTAAAGGTTTGATCTCCTTCATCTACGAAATCGCCCGATACACTGACGGAAATAGTTTCCTCTTGATCCAGAGGACTAAAGGTCACAGTTCCGCTTGCAGCTGTATAATCGGACGAGTCCTGCGCAGAGCCATCCGCCGTTGCCCAATGAACCGTGACCGCCGACTCACTGGCATAATCTAAGCTCAAAACCATATCTAGGGTAGCCATCCCGGCGTCGCCTTCAGTTACCGAACCGTCGGCAATGGATACACTCGGTTGAGGTTCATCGTCTGCATTGTCTACCAAAGCTGAACCAACCGTTAGATTGTTATAATTTCCATCAAGGCTGGATCCCGTACCTAAGCTTACGGTCACGGTTTTCGTGCCATCGACAATATTATCATCGACGCCGGCAACCGTGATTGTTTGGTTCTCATCCCAGTTTGATGCACCAAAAACCAATTGCTCAGTAACAACCAAGACCTCCCCAGTATCTGTACTGGTGATATTGACGGTGACGCTGTTTGTTGGCTCGGATGCTAATTTTAAACTGAAAGAGTCTGTGAGCCCGCCCTCATCCGTATCAAGAGAGCCTGCTTCTGAGATCAAGAACCCTGCGGTGTCATCATCCTGGTTTAAAACATCAACATCATCAACATCGCTGGCACCAAGCGCTCCGTATTTAGGATCTGTGGTGATCGGAGTACCCAAAGAAATAGCATAGGTGACGTTACCATCATCTATGTCGTCGTCTACTGGCGAGACTTGTACCGTAATAGGATCATCCCAATTGATGGCATTGAAAACAACAGAACTTAAATCAACGGTGCCTTCGGTGGTATCCTGGCTCTCAATTTGAACCTCCACACTCGATGCGGGCTGGCTTCCAAGTACGACCGTAAAAGAGGCTGTTCCCAAGCTTGATTCACTCGTCACCATGCTCCCAAGAGGGGTTACAATAACCTCTGCCGTGTCATCATCTTCGTTCGTCCCAGACACGTCCGGAACATCGGTGCCGCTGTAGTTACCATCGGCGCTTATCATCGCACTCAGAATAATATTGTAGCTTTGGTTGTCATCATCAACATCATCGTTTTGGCCCGTCAAGGTGATGGTTTTTGGGATGTCCCAATTTGCGTTTGAAAAAACAACAGAGGATGCGCCTATAGAAACTTCATCTGCGTTGTTCGTACTTAAGTTGATGGTAACACTCGAGGTTGGCTCGGAATCCAAAACAATCGTAAAACTATCTTGGCCACCGCCTTCAGTGGTGGATAGACCCGACACCTGGCTTAACGTCACACCTGCTGTATCATCGTCGACATTGGTAACGAAGATGTCGTCGGGGTTGATTTGATAAAGAGAATCAGAACTTGATGCTTCAGCCGTTATAATTGAAAAACCTTTGTTGCCATCATCTATATCATCATCTTGTCCTATCACGGTCACCGTTTTAGGGCTGTCCCAATTTGAGGCAGTGAACACTAAGTTGGTCGAAGACAAGCTTCCCTCTGTGGCATCAGAACTCTCAAAACCAACGCTTACATTTTGCAGCGGCTCACTGGTTAAGACCACAGTGAAGTCGGCAGTGCCGCCTGCCTCAGAAGTTTCAAGCCCGACGGTCGGCATAATCTCAATGCCCGCGATGTCGTCGTTGGTTACGGTAACCTCAACGGAGTCCACATTCATATTGCTATACTCTGAATCAGCACTATTTGCGCTTCCCAAAGCAATGGTCACAAGCTCGTCGTCATCGTCTATGTCGTTATCAATACCGGTGATGTTGACAGTTTGGGGTGTGCTCCAGTTCGACGGCTTAAAGCGCAGGCTATTATCATCGACAACGGCTTTGTTGGTATTCCCACTAACAATAGGAATATTCACATTATGAGAAGGCTCGGTATTGAGCACCACAGAGAAGCTGGCACTGGTTCCTGACTCTGAAACCGCCAACCCTGTTATGGGACTTACGCTCACACCAGCCACGTCATCATCCACATTTGTTCCAGGTAGAATCTCGTTTGCGAGCGCCGCATAGTCGTCATCTGAAGATGAAAAGGAGAGGGTGATGCTAAAAGGCTGTGAGCCGTCGGCCATATTGTCATTTTGACCACGGACAGTCACCGTTTGTGGTGTGTTCCAGTTCGAGGTCGAAAAGGTTATCACAGACTGAATCACTATCGCCTCGTCTTCGTTTGAGCTGGCAATATTGACCACAACATCGGCTATTGGTTTGGATGTTAATGAAACTTGAAAAGAATCATCCTGGTCTGCAACACGTTCACTCGTAAGAAGCCCATTGTCGATAATCAAACTTCCTGGGATGCGGCAAACATTATCGGCATTGCAAACACCTTGCTCGCAGTCCGCTGTCTCATCGCAGCTGCCCCCGGTTGGAGAAAGGTTTGAACAAGTCCCAAGCACGCAAACATTACTTAAACACTCTTGGTTGTTATTTGTTGCACAAGCATTTCCATTGACGACGTTGCACCCTCCAAGACCATTACAAGAAGTTGAGCCGCAAGAATTGCCGGCATCGATAATATCATCCGCAACCAAGCCTTCGCATACCGAATCGCCATCAACGTTGAACAAGCAAGAATCACAATCAATCGGGCTGCAACGCTTTAAAGTGCAATCCCCATTGGCACACTCACAAAATCCACTTGAGCAGTTGTCGTCTGTGGAACAAGTATTGCCGGCATCTCGCTTACAATTTCCGCTGCCCGCTTCACAAATGCACGCGCCGTCTCCGCCGCAGTTTCCCGCACTGGGGCTGCAAAGATTCCCAGGAGAGGTATCTTGCGCAATCGTATTGAGAGGAGAACAGGTTCCATCAACGCCAACCGTATTGTTCTCGCCGCGGCAAGAATAACATGCTGTATCGCAAGCAGAGGAGCAGCAAATGCCATCAACACAGGTTAAACCCAAAGCACATTCGCTTTGCGCTCCACATGACTGGCCTTGAAGTCGGCAGCACATGCCATCGCCAGCTCCAGACACACAGCAGGTTTGATCAACGCTGCAATCACCGTAAGGGTCTGTATGAAGACTAACCGCTAAATAATCCGGGCCTTCTTCTCCGTAACACGTATCGTTTTCAAGGGGATACTCACAAGCGGGCCGAGTGCCAACAGCTTCACCGATGGCACTGGTTGAGCAGGCCTCAAGCCGCGTTTGGCAATCACCGCTTCCGTTGCAGGCATTGGCACCATCCGCCGATAAAATATCTGCGCGAAAATAACACTCGCCATTGGCCAATGAGTTTCCATCATCATCGATCACACCGTAATAAAACGGGCCACCGCCATCTCCAGAATTATCACAGATAAATGGGTCTGAGCACTGGTCAAACACATCAGCGTTGTTGGGTTGGTTTTCTACAACTGGATCTTGCACACCATCACAACCGCCGATGGTTTGAGTACAAAGGGCTTGCTCCAGCGGCAGCTCGCTTCGTTGTGCCTCGGCGCTGCAGCGGTCGAAAGCGGTCTCACATTCACCACCTGGTTTACAATCAACGCGGGCCGCTTCTTGGTCAAGCTTGCCGTAACAACGGTTGTTTTCAATCCCCCAATAATAACCTGCGCAGGAAACAAACCCGCAGTCATCGTAGGGGTCGCCGACAGTTATCAGTTCCCATTGCGGGGGTTCTAAATCACTGCAACCACCGCCTGGTTGGCGACAGGTTTGCCGCATCAGAGGCAAAGAAGAGTAGTCGGGCTCAGCACAGGTTTCGCAATCATCTTGTTTTTCAGTGCATCCAACACCATCACTCTGACACTGCAGGCCGTAAGATGTGCCGCAATAATAACAGTTGTCGGAGTCGTCAGAACTAAAGCCATAATAATAGACGCCAGGTAAATCACCCCCAGAGCAGAGTCCGGTAGATGAGCCGTCACTTCTTTCCGGTCGCGAGCAGTCTAAGAAAGCTTCATCCGAAACACATTGAACAGCGCCCGTGAGAAGTAAAATCGGTTGCCCCGTTACATTCGCACCCACACTGTGATCACACCGGCAATCATCATCGATTGAATTGTCGCAGCGCTCTTCATTGCGAGGATGAACCTCGGCGTTGCCATCATCGCAATCGATCATTGAGGAACAAAGACTTGTTCCGGCCACAGGGCTATCTCGAACATCACAAAGGTCGCAGGATATAAATTCGTCACCAATTTTTTTATCGCAGGTCCCGCATAACGTGTAGCCGTCGCCATCTTTGTCATAGGCGGCTTCATCATCAATCGCGCCATCACAATCGTTATCTAAACCATCGCATTGAGCATAGCGGCTGCTGATTGGAAGATTTGAATCGGGTGTTTCGTCGCCTAGATGTGTTTCGGCCCAGTAGAGCGGGGCCCGCGTGGGATCAGAACGGGTTTCACCTTCACATTTACCCCATGTATTATTTTCGTCGCAGGTTTGAAGACCGGTGGAGCATATACCCATCGCCCGGGCCGTGGCTGCACTTGGATTTTCCCCAGCTAGGTCGTCAACAAGTCCTAAAAAGCAGGCTCTGGAACTGCCGGCTGCACAACTAGAACCCTCATCAACTGTGCCATCACAATCATCATCAATGAGATTATTTTCAACTTCGAAGATTGCGTCCAAACCGCCAGCGGGTCCTGCACCCACGCATGTCTCACTTAAAACACCGTCCTCACAATAGAGGAAGCCGGTTGTACAAGCGCCAATTCCAGCCATATCGTTGGCCAGATTTGCCGGAAGAATTGTGCAGGGGATATTCTCGGAGCAAGGGCACCCTTCGTTTGGAAATCCTGTGCAATTCTCATCGAAGGTGTTGTCGCAGCGGTCTTCGGTAAAGGGGTTCCAAGTTGGTTCGTTGTCGTTGCAGTCACAAAAAGAGCGGCCTTGTTCACCGCAGTCTTCAAAACCATCTCCATCAGCATCTTGAAAACCTGTTCGCAGGCGTAAGGTAATGGTCTCAGGCGTTCTAAAATCGGCAAAGGCTGAATTGGCGGCGATAAGGGAATCGCCACTGTAACCTTTGACGTAAATCAAAAATTTTTCCTGGAGGTCTTCCGTGGGTTGTAAAGCAATACGATAGGGGTCGGTTAGGATGTTCTTTTCACTGACTGACTCAGTAAAACTATAAGCAGTGTAGGCTTCGTTTCGTATTTTGATCTCAAGGTTATCAACTGCAGAAGTGCTGCTGATTTCAAAAATGACTGCACCTTGAGTATCTGAACCTTGCTTGCAGCTCGTCAAAATTAGGACACAAGTCAAAGCGACCCATCCCAATCGGCGTATAGTAACCATAAGAGTTCCCGCTCCCTAAACTCTAAACCATTGACCTAAAAGATATTCTTACTCACACAATGACAGGTTGTATGACGCGGAGAAAGCTTGAATGAGGGAAAAATCTCTCCCTCTGAACCGGTTGATTAGGCCACCCTAAGGCTGAGCCGTTCTTATCTAATATTAGGGTGCTTTTGAGCGGCTGGCAGTGGCAAAACCTATCAAGAATCCCTTCATTGAGCTTAGGGTAGCTAGCGTATAAAGACATCTTCACTCATTTAGAAAAACTGCGAGATTACAATGCAAGATAGAGACTTAAAGCTTCAAATTAAACTCGATGATGAAATCAGCAAAGGGATGTACGTGAACCTAGCGTTGGTGAACCATACTCAAGGAGAGTTTACGATTGACGCGATGTACGTTCAGCCCCAGCAGCCATTGGCAAATGTGCGAGCGCGACTTATTTCAAGTCCTCATCACACCAAGAGACTTCTGCGAGCGCTTCAGGAAAATATCCGAAAATATGAAGAGCGGTTTGGACCCATCGAGCTTCAAGGCCCAGACCCAGCAGATCAGCTTCTTCAGTAGCGGATTAGAGCCGAGCCCCAGGTAAATCCTGCACCAAAAGCGGCTAAGCAAAGCAGATCGCCCCGTTTAAGTTTACCCTCGGTAATTGCTTCGTGCAGAGCCAAGGGAATCGAGCAAGCGGTTGTGTTCCCATATTTCTGAATATTGTTGAATACTTGGTCATCTCTAAGTTTGAGACGCTTTTGAACCATTTCGCTGATGCGAAGATTGGCTTGGTGAGGAATCAAGAGATCGATGTCTTCTGGAGTAACCCCATTTTGGGTTAGAGCTTCCATTACAACTTCCGGCATTCGCACGGAAGCGTGTTTAAAGACTGTTCGCCCTTCCATCATAGGCCAGTGCAGACCTTGTTCGATTTTTTCCGGGGTTGCGCGCGGCATTTCGGCACTTGAAGGGTAAGCAATCTGCAGAACATCAGCGTGGCGACCATCGGCATGCAAATGCACACTCAAAATATCATCTTCGCCATCATCCTCAACACCTGACAAAACAACTGCAGCTGCACCATCGCCAAAGATAACCGAGACGTCGCGGCCGCGGTCGCTTAAATCGAGGCCAGTTGAATGAACTTCTGAACCAATCAATAAAATATTTTTGTAGGTTTTGGTTTTAATAAACGCGTTCGCTACAGACAAACCATAAAGAAAACCTGAACATTGGTTTCTAATATCTAAGGCAGGCACACCTGGGGCAATATCAAGCTTTGCTTGAACAAGAACCCCATCTCCTGGGAAGAACTTATCAGGGCTTAAGGTCGCATAGATAATTAGGTCGACATCATCTTTCGATATGCCTGCATTATCGAGTGCTTCTCTGGCCGCCCGGGTCCCCAGTTCGGATGCACCCATGGGATCATTTT
>JABJBS010000346.1 GCA_018668695.1 Deltaproteobacteria bacterium | reverse complement strand
GTTATCAAAGCACTTCGCAAGCACTCATCGATGCACTTTGATGTGCACCTGATGATCGAGAAGCCAGAACTGAGTCTCGAACAATACGTTGATGCCGGGGCAGACCGTATCACCGTTCATGCTGAAACTTGCCCGCACCTACACCGCACGCTCAACCACATTCGAAGCCTCGGTGTTAAAAGCGCGGTCTCTTTAAATCCATCTACGCCTGCAAGCGTTGTCGAAAATGTTCTCGAGTGCGCAGACATGGTTCTTGTAATGACCGTGAACCCCGGGTTTGGTGGTCAGAAGTTCATTGCTGAAATGATTCCGAAGATTAAAACCATTCGTGAAATGGCCAACGCACGTGACCTTAGAGACATGCGTATCCAGGTCGACGGTGGCATAGGGCCCGCCAATATTCACCTGGTTGCGCAAGCCGGCGCAGACGCCTTCGTTGCAGGATCCGCAGTGTTTAAGAGCGATGATTACGCTAAAACCATCGCCGCTATGCGTGAGGCGGCAAGTGCCTAAGCCCCTCACCATTGTCATCACAGGAGCAAGCCGTGGTCTTGGGGCCGGTATGGCGCGCTATTTCTATGAAGCCGGCCACCGACTCGGTCTCTGCTCACGCAGTGGCCCTGTTCTTGAAAGTTCAGAGCGTGTTGTGGCTCAAAACGTTGATGTACGTGATGCCCAGGCGGTTCAATCCTTTAGCGATGCTGTCGTTAAAACATTGGGCCCTATCGATCTGTGGATAGGCAATGCTGGTGTGCTCGAACCAATGCGTCAGCTGCGCGATGTGAGCCTCGAAGAGTTTGAAAGCAGCATGGGAATTAATGTTTCCGGTGTTTTCAATGGTACCAAAAGCTACATCCACCACGTTCGAGGCCGTGAAGGCATCGGCACTCTCGTCAACATCTCAAGCGGAGCCGCTCTCAAAGGTTACGCAAGCTGGGGAGCCTACTGCGCCTCCAAAGCTGCAGTCGACCGTCTTACAGAATGTGCGCTGCTTGAAGAAGCTGCGTCTGGTCTGCGTGCTTACTCCATTGCTCCCGGCGTCATCGACACGGATATGCAAGTTGCCATCCGTGCTGCATCTCAGCAGCAGTTTCCCATGGTCCAAAAGTTTATCGATTTAAAAGAGCAAGAAGCCTTCAATACGCCGCCTTTTATTGCTCAGAAAATTCTTGAATTAGCGCTCGAACCGGGTGCGCAATCGGCTCCAGTGGTCCAAAGACTGCCCGAAGAGCCCCGTTGACACCTACTTACCGATCGGGCGAATCAAATGGGCTGCCCAATATAACCGCCTAATACCGACAACTTATTGATTTAATACCAGAATGTAGATCTGTAAAGCAGGGTTTCAGGTTCGGATTCCTTGACACCCTTACTACAGCTTCATAGGAAGCCAGACTGAAAGAGGGCCACTAGAACCACCCCTAACACGAGGTTTTGCATTGAAAGTTTTAGCCATTGTAAAACGAGTCGAAGATCCTGAGATCAAAATTACGATCAAAGGAGACGGCTCGGATATTGAAACCGATCAGATGAAGTACGTGGTCAATCCGTTCGACGAGATTGCCGTAGAAGAAGCCATTCGCTTGCGTGATACGCACAGCGGTGAGCTCGCGATTGCATGTGTAGGCTCTAAGGATGCCACACAGCAAATTCGTACTGCACTCGCTATGGGCGCCGACCGCGGCATCCACGTTGTCACCGAAGACCGTTTGGACCCGATGACTGAAGCGAAAGCTTTGACCAAAATCATTGAAGAAGAAGCACCAGACTTAGTCATTGTAGGCAAGCAAGCTGTAGATGACGACATGGGCCAAATTGGACCCATGATGGCGCAAAATCTGGGCTGGGCTCAGGTTAGCTTTGCATCTAAAGAAGAGTCGCTCGAAGGACCTGAAGAGAAGGCAAAGAAGCCTGCTCTTTTGATTGCTGATGGCACCTTGAAAGCTGTTCGCGAAGTAGACGGTGGTCTTGAGACTACAGAAGCTACTCTGCCAGCTATCGTTACAACTGAGCTTCGCTTGAATGTACCTCGCTACGCATCTCTTCCAGGCATCATGAAGGCTAAGAAGAAGCCGATTGCTGTTAAAGAGTTGTCTGAAGTTGTAGGCGGCGCCACTGCAGTGGTGAAAGTGCTTACGATGGAAGCTCCGGCACAACGTGCCGCAGGTGTGAAGGTGGACGACACCGCTGCCCTGATGGACAAACTGCGTAACGAAGCCAAAGTCATCTAAGGAGTGCTACTATGAGTAATGTATTAATTTTTGTAGAGCAGGCCGGTGGTGAGCTTAAAAAAGCATCGCTTGCAGCCATTACTTTCGGACAAGAGCTTGCGGGCAAGCGCGGTGGTGAACTTCACCTCGCTCTCGTTGGCAGCGGTCTCGACTCAGCAGCTGACGCAGCCAAGGGCTTCGGAGCAGCAAAGGTTCACGTTGTGGACAACGCTTGTTTCGAAAACTACCTAGCTGAAAGCTTTGTTGAAGCGCTATCAGCAGTTGTTGGAGCATCGAGTGCTTCAATGATCGCTGCTGCTACCAGCTCAACCACAAAAGACTTCTTGCCACGACTTGCAGCTAAATTAGATGCAGCCATGGCAACAGACGTTCTGGAAGTTGTTGCCAACAACCAGTTCAAGCGTCCGATGTGGGCTGGAAACGTCATTGCAACTGTTGAGCTTACAACTGATGTTCAAGTTGCGACAGTTCGTGCAACTGAATTCGATGCGCCTGCCGAAAGCGGTGAGTCAGCTATCGAAAAGCATGACGTAAGCGTTGACCTAGGAAGCCTCAAGGCTAAGTTTGTTGACCTTAAAGGTGTTGTTAGCGAACGCCCTGATGCAACTGTTGCCGACGTCGTAGTCGCCGGTGGTCGTGGTATCAAGGCCCAGGAAAACTTTAAGCTCATTGAAGACCTCGCCGACCTACTTGGCGGCGGCGTTGGCGCAAGCCGCGCAATCTGCGATGCAGGCTGGGTACCCAACGACCTACAAATCGGCCAGACCGGTAAAGTTGTTGCACCTGACCTATACTTCGCGATTGGTATCAGCGGAGCTATCCAGCACTTAGCTGGTATGAAGGGCTCTAAAGTCATCGTAGCAATTAACAAGGACCCTGAAGCACCTATCTTCCAGGTTGCTGATTACGGCCTCGTTGCTGACCTCTTTGACGTTGTTCCTGAAATTATTTCTTCACTGAAATAAGCGACGATATAAGACAAACTAAAAAGCCCGGGTTATCCCCGGGCTTTTTTTTATTCTAAATTTACTATTTATATTACGTTACGAGTTGCTTCGCTTGGACCTGAAACAACCTTGCAATCAAAGTAAGCTAGAACCCAGTGCAAGTGCTTGCATCATCACACGCTCGTACCAGCTGAATGTATTGTCCATCCATTGTGTACTGATTGGGAAGACGCCATTTACAGCCAGGTCACTGTCGAACATATTCTGTCCTACTTGACCAAAACCTTCGTCGAATACAGGGAAGAAGTACTCGTTCTCCCAATTGTACGCGCGACCATCAAGGTTAAACGAGCCAGCAGCAAATACACATGAATCAACAACCAAAGTTTTAGAGTGCATGGTACGTGCAATCGGGCTTGATTTCTTTTCTACGTCCCAGAGGTAAATCTCCGCGCCGCGCTCTAAGAGCTCATCGAAGTAGTAAGCCGAAGCGTAGAAAAGTGGCGAACCCAAGTCATTAGCGTCTCGAGAGTTCGTTAAGATTCTCACCCGAACACCCGCGTCCAATGCCGCGTAGAGTTCATTAAGAAGTGGTTCTTGCGGAATGAAATAAGGCGTCTGAATATCAATCGAGCGACCCGCTTTCTTGAGCATTTTGTCGAAGAGTGCGTTGATTCCGTAGAAACCTTCACCGTTGTTATCATCTGGCTCGTTCTCAACGACACGAAGTGCCATGTTGGTATTCGGGTTCTCTTTAGAGACTGCAGGATAGTACTGCGGGCAACTTGAGCGGTGCTGGTTGCAAGGGATCTCGTAAACGTCAGACTGAATGTTAAAGCGTTTGATAAAGTCTTCTGTAATCGTATGAACAGCTGCACCACGAATGAGGATGTCAGTGTCTTTCCAAAGATCTGGATAATCACCTGCCTGGGCATTCTCTAAAACGCCCTGGTAGGCATCGCCAATGTTACGGCCGCCTACAAGAGCTTCTGCCCCGTATTCTGAGCTATCGACGATTAATGATTTTTTGTGTGATCCCGAAACAAGAAACTCAAACGGGTTGGAGTAGTTTCGCGCCCAATAACCAATAGCATTGACACCTGCGTTTCGCATCAGAGTCACAGGAGCAAGTCCCTCACCACTGAAGAGGTCGCCGCTGAGTACTTGTGCGATTTCGTTATAGACCACATCGACTTCCACCGCATCGCGAGTTGGCGTTCCACGAGCATCCACAGGTGGATTGGCTCTTTCAATCATCGTTACGATTTGGTCTGTTGTTGCCTCGTTTGGCTCCAACAAAAGTGTGTAGAGAAAAATAAACTTCTCTGAATCGCCCATCATCTGCTGACGCAAGGCTAAGTTTTCAGCCGCGAATTGAGATAGAATAACTTCGTTACCATCAATCTCGACACTACCGGTTACATCATCAAGTTCGTTTTGAAACTCGGCTCCATAGAAGTCAGAGCAGCCATCCGCGCGGTAAGAAGTTTCCGCTGGCGGTGCTTTTTCGGGAGCAGCAGAGCTGGCGAAAACCAATGCTGGGGCTGCGACCAAGCTAAAAGTGATGGCCATAGGTGTGACACATTTTTTAATAGAATCTATAAATCTTATCATTATTCTCTCCAAGACGCGTTGCTGGGTAACAACGTTCTAATATTTTAGCTGCCCGTTGCTGCTAAAGTCTTTCGTACCAGTGCTTCAATTTGAGAGCGCCGGTCTTCAGTGGGCATTTCAACGGTTGCGTTGATAATGGCCAAATCGTGATTAAAGTTTGCGTAAACCTCTCGCAGCCTTTCCTGTTCAGCGAGGTCTTCATCTGTCTCTTCTGGGATTTCCGAGTCATCTTGAAATAAGGCCCGAGCCAACTCTTCCATTCGGTGTTGGCGTGCATCATTGGAAAGCGTTGCATCAGCTGCCCAAAAATTACGTGCCGAACGAAAGCGCTTAATGGCTTCCTCAAGGCTTAGTTCACGGCCGGCTTCACTTAGAATCTCGGTTTGCGAACGCAGTCTTGGAGCTTCAGAAGGTTGGCTGTCTTTTGACGCCGCTTTCTTCGCTGCGGCCATGACCTTTTGTCGATCTATCTTTTGAGTAGGCTCAAGCTCCGCGCTCTTCCAAGTGCTTTGGTCCCGAGAAGCGTCGATCGGTGCTGAATCCACAGAAACAAAATGCGCAAACGCGATAACTCCAAAGATAAGGGCAAGGGCCGCGACCATTCGATAAACCTGCATATCCAACCTCCATCTACGCACCATTGCGTTTCTCGAGGCTCTAATCAGCAGATCTCATGCCAAAATAGGTCATACCGGCTTCAAAACGAAACCGGGACGACAATAAAATAATTAATATCGATGACTTAAGGGTATTGAAGCGACTCAATGGACACGGGTTTGGCCTCGCGAGCCTACCAAAGACAAGCCACCAAAACCAAAAAAACCGATATTATGACGGCCTATGCGCTAAAAATATGGCGGATCGGGAATTAAAACGAGGCTGCATATTCCAGGTAGACAAAATCATTGCCCCCATAATTACGCCCCAATGTACCCGACGGCCCATCCACCAAGATTGCGCCCAATCGAAAGGTATGAGGATCCCAATCGAAGTAGCTAATCCGTGCATTGGCAACGAAATCTCCGGGAGAGATGTTCCAGAGGCCCCCGAGGGACACTTCAATACTCTCCTCGACCCATGTCCAGCGCAAAGCAGCGCTAACTCCATACATGGCCGCCACAGGGCGAGCAGCTACCACCTCGTCGGGGTCAGGTGCCTTGTCGATTCCGCTCAAAGTCACGCCTTCTTCCAGATCAAAGACCATGTTTCCATAGCCTGTGAGCTGCACATACCAAGCATCCCCGTATGTGTACTCGAGTCCGCCCGCTGTCGTCATGGCCGGCTTCCGAATCACATCGAAGCTGGTCGTGTACTGCGTGGCTTCGGGGCTGAATCCAAGATCAAGCCGAGCTACAAAGGGTCCAATCACGCCCTGCAATTCCCCCGCGACTGTCAGCTTACGGTGATAAATGGCTCTTAAAAGCTCCTGACCAATCGCCGCTTTCTGCTGAACCGCCAACGCTGCTTGGTTCACCACCGGATCTGTCGCAGCGACTTGCGGGTTGTTGATATTGAGCTGGCCTGAGAGCAACATCACTCGCAAATCAGGATCGATATAAACATCTGGAGTCTGGTCCCACCCGTAAATGGCAGTCAGTGCAAAGTCCCAGCCCCATTGTTTCGTCTTAATACGCAAGGCAAGAGTTGAGTTAAGTGGCGACTCATCTGGCACTTCAGTTCCCAAGAAGCCATCTTGTAACTGGTCTTCTACACTTGGGTGTAATGTGAGTGCTTGTTTGAGCTGGCTTTCCAACGGACTTCCTGGAGGAGCCAAGGCAAAGTCCCGGCCCATCAAATAGCCTTTGGTTCTTTCAAAGAAAGGTACAACCACGAGCTGAAAACCGGTTTCGCCTAGCCACCATGTGCCGTCCAACGCGAAGACAGGCACACGGCCATCTTTGGTGGAGTCTAAATTGCTCGTGATATCGAATCGTAAATCAGGTGGATTCAAAACGTTGGCAGCGGCCATAAATTCGTTTTTACCCCATACGAAAACACGCTGTCCTATCTTGAGATCAAAATCGCCAGGGCTCCAAGTGATAAACCCTTCGCGCAGCTGAACATTCCCTGTCCATTTTGGGTCGCCCGCATTGAAGAAATAAAACGCATCTCCCGCGTCGGCATGCTCCGCAGTATAACCCCAACGCACCCACGTATCGGCGTAGAACTTCACACCTGACTTGGTCCGGTGATCGATGCTCAAACGAAGCATATCCCACCACTCAACGACATCTTCACCTGTCGGATCGAAAACCGTATCAACCATGAGGCGAGACTTAAATTCACCTTTTAGCCACGTTCGCTCCAGACTGCGCGTCGGCTTCGAGGCCGAACCACTTGGCTTCGGCGCGACATCAATCACCAAGGTGTCGTCAGGACCATCGTCCTCCATGATAATCAAAGTTTGCTCGCCGGATTCGTCTGCTTCATCAACAATGATCAAAGTCTCTTCATCACCGGGCTCATCTTCAGCAGGTTCCGATTCTGCGACCGCTGCCGGATCCGGCTCATCCACAATGATAATCACATCATCTTCTGAAGCCTCGTCCCCTGAAACGGGCCCTTGTTCAGGCTTAACTTCTTTGGATGCATCGTCTTTCGATTTTGACTTTGCCTCTTTTTTCGAAGCAGCTTCACCTTCAGAAGGGACTTCTTCTTTTTTGGGCGAAACTTCTTCCTCAGATGAAGCCTCATCTTCTACAACAACACTCTCTTCTTCAGCTGTGGGTTCTTGAGCAAACCCAACGCAGGGCCACAAGAAAAGCGCGGCCACCAACACATGAATGTGCACGGTCATCCCTCCGTCAGTGTTCTTTCAGTAAACTGACTGTCATCTAATTTTGCCTTGAAGTTAATATCGTTCACAATCATAAAGGTTTGAGTCTTCTTTTGAACGTTCTTGATCCAAGAATCCGTCGAAATCCAGTTGCCCTCTTTTTTCTCTAATCGGCGAACCTTCAGAGTTTTGAGCAGCTTGCCCCGCTTATCGTAAAAGTCGACTTTGAGCGGAACAAACGACTTCTTGTGAATCCAGCTGATGGTCTTACTGTATTGACTATCACTTCCATCTTTTGGAACTGCTTCAATCACAAAGGTCTCATTGCCTCCGACTTTTTCGTCCGCCTTACGTACCACGGTCGAGTTCTTCAGATCTCGCGATTCCATATCAGCGTAAGTTAAATCCGTGCCCATAAATCTCTGGTTACGCTGGCTGCCCGTGATGCGCTTCACTTTGCCCAGTGCTGGTAAGTAGAGGTATTGATCATCGTCCGCGTCGGCTTTTTCAATAAGCAAAAAACCCGTGCCTGCAACATCCGTTGGCGCGTTAAAGCGAACCAGGCTTTTCCCAAGACCATCACGCTCGATGGATTTAATCTCCACTTCACGAACACGCTCGCTGCCTCGCTTGCTAACCAATTTAAGGGTAATCGCAGCGATCGCATTTTGAAAACCGAACTTATTTCGTTCCAAAGACTTATCGACAATATCTTGAGCACTCAGTCCGTCTGCCATCGCGGGAGCCGCAATGAGGCTGAGCAAAACTGTAAAAACAGTTAGAGTATATTTAGGTTGATTTAGAAACATGAATTTAGCCTCGCCTATTCTGAGCATTATGAGGAAGAATCGTCTTTATCTTTTGTGACGTCTTGGGCCGATTGCCTGGTAAAATCTAATATGTTCGAGTCGCCAACATACGGGCGTGTCGAGTATCGAGTAATCTGACCAAGCTTACGAACAATACGCGCCATACGCTCGGTCTCTTTATAAATCGTGTTTAGGGGCTTCATCACCCGCTCATCTCCTTGGATTCGCATCTTCAGTAAATCTGCGTAACCCATGATAGATGTCAATGGCTGATTAAGCTCATGCGCGGCTGCACCCGCCAATTCAATGGCAATCGCTTTGCGTTCGCTCTCGCGCAGCTCCTCTTCAGCCTGCTCAAGTTTCTCTTCAATTTTTAAGCGCTCGCGTAAATCAGTAAAAATCCCCACCGTGGCCACTTCTTCACCGCTCTCATAAATCACAGCAGCTGTAAGATTCACAGGAATCTCGGTTCCATCCTGAGCCATGATACTCTGCCGGGTAACCTCCAGGCGTCCGCGCCCACCGAAATGAACCGAGCGCAGCTTGCGCATAACATCCCGGGCGACACCTTCTTCATAGAGAACCGAAACCGGTCGCTTGCCAACCACATCGAGAGCCGAGTACTGCAACATACGTTCGGCAGAACGGTTGAACAGAATAATTCGCCCCTTCATATCGGCGGCGACAATGGCGTCCACACTGCTTTGGATTAGGTTTTCCAAAAACTCTTTGGTGTTACGAAGCTCTGCTTCAAGCCGGCGCATGTGGGTTACATCTCGAAATCCAATAAGAACAGTGTCTCGCTCATAAAGGTGTCGAATGGTTGCCGATAAAACTATCTCATTTTTCTCAATATCGGTGACCGTGAGATCGACATAACCTTGGGTATCGCCGACCTTGTGACCGTCCAGGGCTTTTTGAAAAATTGTTCTGGAGTCACCGACCACCAGTTGTCCAAAACTGGTACCCTGAATCACAGCTCGGTCACGGCAAAGAACACCTGCTCCGGAAACATTCACGTAACGAATGACCCCCGATTTATCAGTAACGACAAATCCGTCGTTGGCTTTCTCAAAAAAGTCACTAAACTCTTGGAGCGTTTCAATTTGCTCTTCTTTATCGGCTTGGGTTCGTCGTAAGATTTTTTGTTCAGTCTTGAGAACGTTTTGCTCAAGAGCATGACCAATGGCAACCGATGTCACAGAGGCTATCAGTCGGCCCATTCCCAAAAGACGATCCTCGACGACCGCCATGGTTTGCTCGCCGCGTAAAAACAAGGCACCCACCACCTCACCTTTGAGAATCAGTGGGAACAATACCGCAGAACGGTGCGCAACATCTGCTTCCTCCAGGCGATCTCGCACACCACTGAGCAAACTGTGGTGCAAAACATCTGAGATAACCAAAGGCTCGCGGGTCCGCATGAGTTCCATCAGTTCTGGGTAGTCGGCTACTTGAATGGCGACGTTACTCAGCTCGCGATCTTGCTCCATCACCACATGACCAAACTCTTCACCCGGACGTAAAATAACCACGCTGACGCGATCGATTTCAAAGAGTTCGCGCATCCCCAATACAGCGGTCCGTAAGACATCGTGCAACTGAGGCTTGGCCGCTATCTCACCTACGAAATCGGTCAGGGCAGAATGAGCAAGCTGTCGCTCCTTAAAACCATCGAGCAGGTCTAGCTCAAAAACCGTGTGCTTGAGTCGGCGTTGCAAATGGGTGTCACCGCATACGCAATCGTCGAAGTTCATTTCCAAGAATTCTGGAATTTGGCCCGCTTCTTCTGGACTCACTTTGACAATCAGACGAGCCTGAGGCGCGCGGCGGCGTAACCGCTCTGCTGCTACTCCACCACGAACAGCATCGGCGCTGACGACCACCACCCGCGCGTAGTCTGGTACCTCGTCCAAACTTCCACATGGATAGAGTCCTGCCACCATGCCTTCACCGAGATAGATTAGGTCTTTTTGATCAATGGTCATCGTGTCTCTTGGTCTTTATGAATCCAACTCATACGTATTCTGCCATCCTCGGACAAGCAGAGTCATTAATCTTATGTTGAGTTAACCAAAATGAGTGAAGCCTTTTGCTCCCTCATAGCCCTCACCGCCTGAGATTTTCAGACCCTCACCGTCTACCACCTTGCCAATGCGCGCGCCATTTATCCCACGCTCAGCAAAAAATTGCTCTAACTTCGCTTCGTGACGAGGGTTGGCCGCAAACACGAGTTCAAAGTCTTCACCCCCTGCAAGCACCCACTGGAATACGTCTTGCTTCAGAGTCTTAGCCAGGCGTCGCAGGACAGGGTCAATTTCCACACTCTCCAGCTCCAAGACCACACCGCCGCCCTGACACGGTAAATGCATCACATCACGCACCAAACCATCGGAAATATCCGCACAGGCTTTCACATAGCCCGTCTTGGCCAAAGCTTGGGCCAGTTCGATACGGGGAGTTGGACGCAGCTGATGCTTAACAATTCTTTTGGGTTTATTCTGACCAGCAAATAAAGCCGCGAGCCCACCTGCAGCAAGTCCCAGAGGCCCTGAGACCCAAATATGAGCCCCCGGCTTAGCGCGGCCCCGGTAAAGGAGCTTTGACGGTGCTCCTTCTCCCAAGGCGGTCACGGAGACCACCAAAGGTCCTGTGGTAGATGAAATATCACCGCCAACCAAAGGCGCGCCGTAGCGCTGACCGAGGGAATGACAAGAGCGAATCAAAGCCTTAACATCACGAACCCGGTCATCTTCACGCAGGGATAAGTTCAGTAAAAGACCAGTCGGTTTAGCGCCCATGGCTGCTAGGTCGGACAAATTGACTGCCGCGGCCTTATGCCCAACATCGGCGAAAGATGCCCACTCAAGCTTAAAGTCGACGCCCTCGACCAAGGTATCGGTACTAGAAACCAGTGCCTGGCCAGGGCCCATTTTTAGCACCGCAGCGTCATCCCCCACGGAACATCGTACATGTGCAGCCGCACCACCCAAGGTGTCACGCAGCCACCGTAATAATGCCGCCTCTCCAACCTGCCCTACGGTTTTCATCAACCCCCCTGTTATTACTTCACACTTTATAAAAAGTAATGAATACATGCACCCGGCTATACGTCCGATCCATTCAAGGCTCTTTCTACCACAAGTTGCCAATGAATCGCCCTGACGAACTCTAGGACCTTGCCGCGGCAGGGACGTTATGTCTAGTCTTCGAAGCCGAGTGCCTCCGCAAGTACTCTGCTCTAAATTACTGGGGATTTCCGCATGCCAAGACAAAATATGTTTAGAAAATTTGTATTCATTTTAGCCGCCTTAAGCCTCATCACGGGCTGCAGCAAAGATACACTACAAATCGAGATTGCTTCTCTTCTCGTCACACCCGAACCCGGATTTGGGCAGACCGCGCTTGCTGACCCGCTCGGTCTCGATTTTGGCCGCGTCCCGCTCTTTAGCATCGCCACCGCTCAGTTCGATTTGAAAAACGATAGCTCTGCGTTAACCCGCATCGATCGAGCTGTCGTCCGTGATGCCGTCAATGGGGAGTTCGTAGTGACCTCCACATTTCCAAGAGAACTTGGAACCATGACCAGCATGCCTCTCAATATCCAATTTACGCCAACCGACGACTCTGCTCCATCCACCGCGGTTGTCGAGCTTTATACGAATATCGGCAGCGGCCAGAACGGCATTATCGAGATCTACCTCACCGGTGAAGGATACTTCGTAGGTGAGCCGCTGCTTGAAATCTCGTACAACGGCGTGACCTACCCAGTTGAAGGCAACTGCTCTGAAGCCTCCTCAGGCCTCACCGAGTGCACCTTGGGTGAAATGCCATTCGGTAATGTGCCCCTTAACAACAGCGGTACCCAAAGCATCACATTGCGCAACAACCCACTGGCCGACACCTGTCAGCTCCCTGCCCTTCCTGACGGCACACCCGATTGCACCGCCGTTTGTATCATTACATTTGACCGTCAAGCGCTTGGACAAGACATTGGACTTGGGTTCAATCCTGACGACACTGGCTTCTCGCTGGTTGGCTCTGCCAGCCTCCCATTCAAGCTGGCTCCTGGTAAGCCAGGCTGCGAAAACGTCAATGACGGCATCATGAGAGGCGAAATTGACCTACTCGTGAACTTTGAGGCCGGCGCAGTAGAGCGCGACGCGGCCAGCACGATGATCATCGAGTCAGACAGCCCCAACGCCAATGTGATTGAAATCCCAATGACCGCAGCAGCCCGAGAAGCTCCGATTGCCGTCGCTGAATTACGAGAATGCGGCGCGGAAGTACTCACTGATTGTTCGATACCAGAAGAAATCGTCCCTCTCGATCGTGTTTATTTAACAGGAATCAACAGTTACGATACCCGGGACCCCGAGGACCCGAGCATGATTGTAAGCTATCGCTGGGAAATCATTGAGTTTCCAGGGGATGCGGACGAAGAAATGTTCCAGCAAACAGGCGTAACAAGTCAGGTTTTCTCGATGTGGCTACCGATTGCTGGCGAGTATACCATCCGCCTCTACGTCATGAATGACGTCGGAATTGAGAGCGGGGTGAGCGAAACGTCAGATATTACAGTCCTCGCTAAACCTTCCAGCCGACTGCACCTACAAATGGTCTGGGACACGCCAACTACTGATTTAGACATGCATTTTGTGCTCGCGGGCCAATCATCAGGTGAAGCCTACAACCTTCAATGGGACTGTTATTGGTCACAATGTCGACCAGGCTGCACCGAGTTCACCAACCCATGCAGCGACCCGGTACAGTGGTTCCCTGAATTTGAGATATTTACCGGGCCAAACCCCCATTTGGACATCGATGACACGAATGGCTTAGGACCTGAGAATATCAACGTTGATGAACCACTTCCGGCGAGCTACCATGTATATGTGCACTACTATGCCATCGGCAGTGGTCAACCTTCTATTCGAACTCAATCAACTGTTCGCATCTATGGGGACGGGGTATTGAGGGCTGAGTACCGACGCGGGCTTGAGAAAAACGATCTCTGGGCCGTAGGTAAGATAATATGGGATGATGAGGGAAATGTAACAGTAATACCGGCTCTATCGGATGATACCAATGTGGTTGGATCCGTTGAAAACCTTAACTATGTTCCCGTCAGTGGGGACGGTTATGAATTTGGTGCCGTTTTTTAATAACCATACATTGATAAACGAATGTACGTCGTCTATTCTCCGGGTCGATTGCCATCGGGGGAGCGCAAGTAAGTAGGACTCGGGAGGTCTCTATATGAAACGCAATTTGGTAACACCAATTGTATTTATGATCATGGCTGCTGCAGCCGTCACCACAGGTTGTGCCGAAGACACATTCGTCGCAAGTCAACCTGAACTCACCATTGCCGCCTTTACTGAGGGGGCAACTTACCTTGAAGTAGACGACGAGAATCTTGTTATCAACTTGGGAGAAGTACCTGTTTACGGAAGTAAGACAGCGACTTTCGAGCTGTATAACCCAACCGGACAAACTCTCACCATCCAGACTTTGGACTATGTCGAAGGTGACACCCAAGGCCAGCTTTGGGGAGATGTGACGTGGCGGCAAGATGCCGACGATGTCATTCCGAAGCTACCGCCGCTGAATATTCCAGCTGGCGCTAAGCGTTTGATTGATATCCCATTCGCACCGCTTGAAGAAGGCGAAGCGGTTGGTTCTATCAAGATTGTTTCAAACGCTAAGGGCGTTGATAAGGTCGTGACGGTTTTGGCCACTGGAGTTTATTTCGGTCAGCCAGATATCGAAATCGAATACAACGGGCTAACAGGTCCCACTGCAGACGCCGAGGGCAACTTCGCCGACTGTACAGATGGTATCTGCACAATGCCTACCGCTCTTGATTTTGGAAACATCGGACTTGATTCTGAAGCAACTGCACGTATCACCATCCGCAACACTGCGATGTGCGAGCCCTATCCTGGCGGCGATGCATGTATGAGTTGTGCGTTGACTATCAACAACAACGAAAGTGCTTACAACATCGGGCTTGGCTTCAAAGAAGGCAGCAACGATGACGGACGCTTCTCTTTCGCTGGCTCCACAGCAACACCATTCTCTGTTCCACAGCAGGATGTTGATTGTGGTAACTCCGGTGAAATTAAAGTTCTCGTAAACTTCGCAGCACCTGCTGAAGAGTCAACATTCTCAACTGTTGTAGTGATTGAGTCTAACGACCCAGACGAGCCAGTGATTGAAATTCCAATCAACGCAACTGCGCGTAACGCTCCTATCGCTATCGGCGAAGTACGCGAGTGCGGCGGTGTTGATGCCAACGGAAACGCAATCCTCACAGACTGTGTTTACGAAGATGAAATCGAACCTCTTGGCCGCGTCTATTTCGATGGCAGCCAAAGCTATGACCCTTCAGGTGGCTCTATCTCTCAGTACTACTGGGAAGTTATTTCTGCTCCACAAGGTGTTAACCCAGACGATTACGACTGGGCTGGTTCAAACAGTGCTGTAAGCTCTTTCTGGATTCCAATCGCCGGTGAGTACACCGTCCGATTAACAGTCTGGAACGACTCAGGCATTCAAAGTGGTGTTACAGAGCAGTCAGACGTAACCGTCAATGCAGTACCTGCATCAATGTTACACGTTCAGCTGGTTTGGGATCACCCAAGTAATGACCAAGATTTGCACATGACCCACGCTTCGGCCAACGGTCACTTCTGCAGCACAACCCTGGATTGCTTCTTCTCGAACAAGCAACCTGTTTGGTTTTCAACCCACGCCGCTGGTGAAGGTCCAAACCCACGTTTGGATAAAGATGATACCAACGGTCTCGGACCAGAGAACGTAAACATTGACCGCCCTACCGCGGGAACGTATCGCGTATTTGCGCACTACTACCCATGGGTTTCGGCTGGCGCTCCAACAGTGAATACAGTTCGTATTTACTTGAGCGGCGTACTTCGGTTTGCTGAGCAGCGTACGCTGACCAGCGAAGAGCAAGTTTGGGCTGTTGCAGATATTGCATGGTTCAACGACGGTTCTGAAACCGGTTACGGTGACGTTACACCTTACCCGAGCCCAGACGGCTCAAACCAGGTAGGCGAAATCGCCATTCGAGATAGCAGCTCATGCTACTCAGCAGGTGGATGGATTTTCCCTAGCGAAATGTAATTGCTAGTGGAAACACATTAAGATTCATTAAAAGGGGCTCTGCATTGCAGGGCCCTTTTTTTTGGCATCCGCCAAACCTCAACTCCAGCTCCAAGAGTTCAACGAACGGGTAAATAATCGAAATCGAAGGACTATTTGCCTGGAGTGTTCTCCTCCACCCGAAAACAACTTCGTTCTCCACACAAAAAACATTACAAAGGTCCTTGTTTTTGTAATTCTGACGACTTGATGGAGAACGTTTGTGTATTCGATGCCGGGGAGCAACCACGTAAGGGGTCAGCCCCCTTTGTAGGCCTCGGCGTGAACCAGGAGGCTCAGTTGGCGAAGCGGAGTCACATAATCTTTCTGATACTCTCTGCGGTATCTGTGATTCTGAGCCTGGGATGTACAGACGAACCGAATCTGACCAACGTCCCAACCGGTATCGAGGTCATCCCCCAAGCCGATATCGCCTGCGGCCACTCCGGTGAGATAAAAATCCTGCTCACATTCACAGCGCCTGATGAGCAAGCCATCTTTGAAGCAACACTGGTCGTCGAATCCAATGATCCCGAAGAAGCCGTGATTGAAATTCCGATTCGCGCCCAAGCCAAGGATGCACCGGTGGCTATCGCAGAACTAAGAGAATGCAGCACGATTGGTTCGCCAGAGGACCTGGTTCAAATGGACTGCTCCGACCCAGACAAGATTTTCCCACTCCGAAGAGTCCACCGTCAAGGGACCAATAGCTACGACCCTGCAGGATCACAAATCATCACCTATCAATGGGAGATTATTGACCACCCGATGGATAGCGAATTCAATGAATTCGACTGGCAGGGCCAAAACGACCCCATGGCCTCGTTTTGGGTACCTTTGGTCGGCTCCTACACGGTCCTGCTTACTGTTCAAAATGAGAGCGGTGTTAAAAGCGGAGTCACCGAGCAGGCCAAAATTACATTTGAGGCCACACCTGAGAGCTCGCTTCATGTTCAGCTCACCTGGGACAATACGACCAACGATCAAGATTTACACTTAACCCACACCTCGGCAGGTGGTCACTTT
>JABJBS010000345.1 GCA_018668695.1 Deltaproteobacteria bacterium | reverse complement strand
TTTCGTGCCGAGACCGGTCTTTCGAATTCTGGGAGTGATTCTGGGATTGGGCGTCGCGATAGCACTGGTTTTAGCAATTACTCTGGTACCTATCTTTTTCTCGTTAATGGCAACGCCGAAGGTCTCCCACGACAGTCACCTTAAATGGGGCGGGAAAACAGTTCGTAACCTGACAGATGCTTGCGCGATGATAGGAACCCGGTGGCCGTGGATGACTGCCTTTAGTTTCGCTTTGATCATAGGTGTCTGCTTTTACGGAATTAGTAAAATTCAAATTGAGACAAATTTGCAGGAGCGCCTAAGCGAGGACAACCATATCCGTGTGGCGCAGCGCTTTATCCAGGATAATTTTTCGGGAACGAATATTGTTGATGTTTATCTTACGCAGAAAAAGGGTGACGGAAGTACTCTCTTGACACCTGAGCTACTGCAAAAGCTTGAGGAAGCAGCGCGGGTGCTTGAGGAGCGAGCAGAGATTGACGCCGTTTACAGTATTGCTGATTTATTGAAGACTCTGCACCGGGAGATGCTGGCGCAACCAAACGCGTCACTCCCGCAGACACAGGAACTGGTTTCTCAGTACTTGATGCTTTTCGAGATGTCGGGTGGGGAAGGTTTGGAAACGGTCATCAGTGATGACCGTGAGCAGATTCGTGTGAGTGCAAGGCTTTCGAGTGCGAACCTCGTTCAATCAGGCTCTGTCGGAGATGATATGGCCGCGGTGTTCGAAGAGTATCTAGGCGATAAAGCGCAAGTGGAAGTAACGGGCATGAGCTACCTCATGGGCCAATGGATTGAGTACATTGTTGATGGTCAGAAAAACGGTTTTTTGTTTGCAGTCATCGTCACGACCTTGATGATGTGGGTCTGTTTGAGGTTACCTGCGGCGGCGCTGATTTCGATGATTCCTAATTTGTTACCCATCATTGTGATGGGGGGCTTTCTAGGCCTGACTGAGAAATTTGTCGATTCTGATACAATGGTGGTTGCCATGATTGCCATTGGAATCGCAGTCGATGATACCATTCATTTTCTGACGCGTTTTCGGATGGAAGCCGCGCGGAGCTCAACCTTAGATGAAGCGATTACAAGAACCTTCGAGTACACGGGTCGGGGTATTGTAAAAACCACCTTGATTTTGTGCTTGGGTTTAATGCCCTTTAATCTAAGCGACTACTTAACCACGCGGATGATGGGGACGCTTTTGCCGATGACATTGGTTGTCGCTTTGGTGGCTGATTTGTTACTCGTCCCTGCGCTTTTGAAGATTCGCTTTTTGAGATTCCCGATAGGGGAGTCAGCTAAGCCTGTCCTTTAGGCCTGTGCTCTTTTGTCCCACATGTGGGTGTATGTGTCCGATAATAGGAACTTTTTTTGAACCCGCAGTGGATTAATGTTGCAAGGTGTATGCGCGGGTGCCATCATATTCTACATAAGTGACCAAACTCACTCCGCAGTGTTAAGACCTGAGATTGCTTTGCAATTCTCGCCTCTTGGGGGAGGAATGTCTGCGACTTGTCGGAGGTTCGTATGGAGCAGCGTCGTCTGCATTGGGCTCTACCACCATGTGGGAGCCAGCTTAGTAAAGAGGACTGTCAAGATGACGCTTTGCGTTGTTCTCCAGTTCTTCGTTCATTTACCGCATCTCGTGAATCTCGTGTTCATAAACGAGCAGACCTGGAAGTTCATCTCGAATTTCTTAAGGCCCAATTTCGCGAGGAAAGTTCCACCAATCTTTAAATGGAGTTGTCTATGAGTTCCCATGTTTTACCTCCCCCGGTTCCAGAACTAGATCAAAGTATGGAGCGCCCGAAACTTTGGGTGATTGAAGATGAGCAAGAGCTAAGCGAGCTTGATGTCACTGAAGATGGAAGCATCTTAAATAGTGAACAAATCAAAACACGCTATGTAAATCCAGGTGCCTTGGATGCCGCAGTAGCCTTATGTGGAGTTCCTACCGGGGATTCTATCAGTCGTAACAGTTTCTCTGGAAGTAAGCCGGAAGCTAGAAACGATAAGCTCTTGGGTGAACTGTTTCAGGTAAAAGGGGGCCGCGGAACAGGTATCCCCACCCACTATGGTGAGACAACCAGTAACCTCGTTCGTGAGAGTAACCGTATGAATACGGGGCAGCTGGTTGCTGGAGTGCGTCTCGTGCGTCGGCGACGGTTGCAAAATGCGGTGCTCGCTTTCAGTGCAGTGGCTTCTATGACCGTTATGCTGGCCATGGTGACCCTCTAAAGAATGATTTCTCTTTCTTAGTTTTCATGATTTCGATGGGCAATGATCCTCTAATGGCCTAGCCCGACTTGCTTGAATCTCAGGTCTTACCTAGCATGTAGGTGAAAGACTAAGCCGACTTTTACCTCGTCGGTTTTGATACAGGGCATTCGAATGAGTAATGACTTTATTGGGAACGTAAAAGGTGAGCCGAGCGATGGTGACCGTAAGGTCATTCTGGTTGCCGATGATTCCCACTTGGTTCGCTCTATCGTCGTTCAAAGCCTAAGATCTGAGTTTGATGTTCTACAAGCCGAGAACGGTCGCCAGGTTTTGGATATCCTACAGACTCGAACAGTTGATTTATTGATCTTGGATCTCGCCATGCCGGTGATGGATGGCCGAGAGACACTCAAGCTGCTTCGAAAGTCGGGTAACGGCACGCCCGTTATTGTACTGACAGGCGAGGTCCGCACGTCGGTTATCGGCGAAGTCTTGATGGAAGGCGTTGAAGATTACGTTTTGAAGCCCGTGACCCCAGCTGAAATCAGACGCAAAGTTCGGGTTGTATTGAAGCTGGAAACTGAAGAGATCGACCGCCCGGAGTCGGATATTCTTTTGGTAGATCCGGTTCCCGTTGTGGCAAAGAAACTGAAGCGACATCTCCCTAGAGATATCGAGATAAAGCAGGCGCATGATTTCTCAGCTGCGGTTGAGGCATGCCGTGCGTTTAAATTTAAAGTCATTCTGGTTGATATGCAGATTCCGGAAATTGGCGGTGCGGGTCTTGCCTCGCAGCTGCGTATTCTTCAGCCTGGTATATCCGTATTTGGGTTGTATGTTCGCGACATCAATACCGGCAAAGCCGACGTCTTACATAACGGCTTTGACGGCCACCTGTTTAAGCCTTTCGAGTCGAGTAGAGTTAAAGAGTTACTGAAATCGAATCTGGGGCGGGCGGTTGCGGAACCGGTCAGCGTTGAAGCCAACAAGATTATTTTGAACGATTACCCACGACCTAAGGAGCAGCGCCAAGCCTATGCGGTACGTCTGAGACAAGAGTCGATCGATGGGGTGAAGATCATTGCGGGTGCATGTTTTGAAACGGTGATTCTCGATTTATCCATTCCTCCGCCACGCGAAATTTTATTGAGCTACTTGGTTTATCTCCACCGCGCTTGTTCGAATATCGGACTATCCATTTTTGTGGTGGCGGATGACGAGGTTAAAAACCTTATCAAGACAACAGGGGATACAGCCTCATTGGAAGTCTTTGAGACTCTGCCAGAAGCCGAGGCTCGGACCGCAGAGATTGAAGAATTTGAAGAAGACGAAACAGAAGAAGACGAAACAGAAGAAGACGAAACAGAAGAAGACGAAACAGAGTAAGACTGCCTGAGACTGGCCGTCCTCTAGTCGTTAAGCTGCATGCCGTGCAACACACCCTTTAAATAAATAAGAATACTTGTCGATGAGGCCGCGCTGATGGTTTCCTTGCCATTAAACAGAACACGCATATGTCCCTGTTTACCTGGCTTAGGACCTACTTTGATGTCGATGTGGTATTTGGATTTACTACCGATAAGCGCCAGTAGACTTTCCAATTCGCCTTGTTGTCCACTTGAATCAGTCATTGACTTAAGTCTAACCGATTTTGAGCCTGGGAAAAGCTCTCAGGTAATAAAATATGCGTGAATGTGCGTTCTTTCTCCGCAAACGACGGGTTCTTAGAAAATGGAGTTCTATAAATAGCGATTCGGTGGCTCGAGGCTGTGGAAGAATTTAAGAATTTAGTAAAAAAAAAGGGGCTCGTAAAAGCCCCTTTTTAATATTTACCACTCTAGATGGTTGGTTGCATCAACTGCAATCATTCACCAGGAACACCAGCAAGCTCATTTAAGAGGGTCTCGCCGTTGTATGTGTCGCCAGGATAGTCAGCAGCATTGAACTGGCTGCTGTAAACGTACTCAAGGTTTGAGCCTTTAGCGATACCAATCCAAGGGAAGTACATGGTTCCTTGTCCAATTGGGTACGCCCATACGTTTCCGAAAAGTGTTTCCCATTCAGGGTCGAAGAATACGTGGCTGTAATCTAGGTTGTGCTGGTCTGCGTACGACTTGCAAGTGTCAATGGTTGCAGGACCGTAGTTTAAATCTTGACCGATAACTTCAACCAAAGCGACTCCAGCTTGGTTGGCGTTGTCTAGGCGAGCCTTCGCGGTATCAGCATAAGCATGGCAAGGACCACACCAGTCGGCGGATGCTACAAACCAAACAGCGTCGACATTTTCGCTGCACGCAAGGCTGTGCATGTTTACTTCTTCGCCATTGCAGTTGGTCATGGTGAAGTCTGTGAGGTTTGCGCCAAGGCCTTGACCGTTGCCCGCCGCAACACATGTGAGCTCAGCTACGTCAGGAGCTGTTGCACCGGTAGTGTTTGGCGCATCTGGATCAGTGAATGTTCCAGAAGCCGTGGTGCTGCCGATGCACCAAGTTGCCCCGTTGGGAACAGGCGTCGATTCAAATGTGTTTTCTGCAATCGTTACTTCCGTTAGAACGACGTCTTTAAGTTCAACTGCTACAGTTCCATTTTCTGACAAAGTAATAGCAGTAATGTCTAGAGTGCCTGAGTCCGCATAGAACGTCTTGGTGCAATTAGCGCCGCCTTGGCAGCCTGAACCAATCAGAACACAAAGCGAACAGCTAGAGTAGTTGCCGCCTAGAGGATAACTGCCCGCCCCAGTTGGGCCATTGTAATTACCGCTTATGTAGCTCTCTACACGAATGATTGATGTACCATCGGCATTAGGAGCGACGAGGCTCCAGTAGTTGTCGGTCGATGCAGCTGCAGTCTGTGTACTTGCGGTAAAGCCGCTTTCGGTACAGTTGGAAGAAGCAGTGCTTGGGTCGCTGGCGTCAGCAGCATCACTTGCGTCTGCCGCGTCAGTTGCATCGGTTGCATCTGTTACGTCTTTTGAGTCGGTCTCGTCCGCACCACTGCATGCTACGGTGCCAATGGCCAAGAGGCCTGCAAGAAGCCAAATAGGCAGTCTCTGTGAAATGGTCATGGGGGGTATTCTCCAGGTTCAATAAAGTTAGAAGCACGAACCCTACAGGAGCGGAATTGAGAGGGGAAGGAAGAATTCGCAGTTTATTGGGACGTCTGTGGGGGGACGCATCATACATAAGTACGAACATCATCTAGAATAGCGAGGTACCAGAATACCCCGTTTTGACGCGCTGTGTCGCCTTCTGCGGATTTCGCTAACGAGAAAAGAGGCCTAATTTCAACCTCGTGCGAAAAACTTATAAAAAAAATGACAGAACTCAAGTGGCCTGCATCTAAGCCTGTACCGCACACGTAACCTCGCCGTGTTTCGAAGCCGAGGATGACATTTAAGTTGAAAGTTGGAGTGAGCATGGCCCAGTTCTCCCCCTATATGGTCACAGGCACAGTTGCGCCTCGTGTAAACCGAAACGTTAAATTCTTGTTATTAACGAATCTATTTCTACTTCTATTTTTGGTCACTGGCTGTGCTCAAGAAGGCGCTGACGGCTCTCGCGCTTGTTTTGATTCAAACGATTGTGCTCTCAACGAAGCGTGTGTTGATGATGCGTGCAGTTGCGCAGAGGGGTTCTCTGATTGTGATGGCGATGCCGCCAACGGCTGTGAGTTTGAAGGTGAGTGCCTGTGTCCCAGCTTGGGCCTGACGCAGACATGTTATGATGGGCCGACGGATACACTCGGAGTTGGAACCTGTGTGGCTGGAGAGCAAACCTGCACGCTCACCGGCTGGTCTGATTGCGAGCGGCAAGTGCTACCTGTGGCTGAGAGCTGTGACTCTGATGGACTTGATAACAATTGCAATGGAACGGTTGATGACCTGCCGGATGAAGATGGCGATGGGTACAGTGCATGCGACGGTGACTGTTGCGATAGCATTCTTGAACACTGTGCTGAGACGCCAGCTCTCGTTAACCCCGGAGCTTATGACGATCCAGAGAACGGGGTCGACGACGACTGCGACGGAACAATCGATAATGCTCCCTTGAACGATTGCGTACAGCCCATGACTCTTATGCAAACCGACGCAATCGGTTTAGCCAGAGCGATGGATATTTGTAACAACGTGAACCCTGATGGTTCAGGCTGGGGCTTGATGGCCGCAGAGATCACCAACGCTGACGGATCATCCGCCGTGAATGCGATGCAGATTGCAGTATTGCAGCAGCTTGGCGGAAAAGTTGATGCATTAAGAAATGGCTCGATGGCCGTGTTGTCGAGCGGACGTGCTCGTGGAGTAGGTGACCCAGGATTTGTAAACGGCGACACGAGCTTTGTTGCCGAAACAATGGACCCTTTTGAGACAGGTGAGGGCGGTGTTCAAGCTCCTACGGAATATGTTTCGCAACACAGTAATTCATTGCAAACGCTTCCGGAGTGCCCGTCTGGTGAGACATTGGTTCGTGATTCTGCTCGGTTGAGACTGCGTTTAAAAGTGCCATCGAATGCTCAAGGTATTCAGTTTAAATTCCGGTTCTTTTCTTATGAATACCCGGAGTATCTCTGTACTGAGTTCAATGACTTTTTCTTGGCCCTCTTAGACAGTGAGCATAATGCGATTCCGGTGGACCGAAACATTTCCTTTGATGCGGCCGGAAATCCTGTCTCCATCAACAACGCATTTTTCACATCATGTGAACCACTGGAGTGTTTTCAAGGACAGCAGGACGACCCAGGTACTTTCGACCCAGGCAACCCAGGCGACCCAATACCGCCCGGCGGGGAAGACCTCGGCAACGGTCCTCCTGCTTCATCGGGTGCTGATTTGAATATGGATGGGTGCCCGGACTCTCTGTCTTGCGATACGGCTACCAACTTGTGTGTCTCTCAATACGGTGCCTGTCCCGATACATCAGCTGATGTAGAGGCTTACCATACGGATGTGCGCCGCGCCGGGGCAACTGCTTGGCTTACTACAAGTGCCCCCGTGGTGGGCGGCGAAGAGATTCTCGTTGATTTCCATATCTGGGATACCTCAGATTCAAGCTTGGATTCACTGGTTTTGCTTGACCATTTTGAGTGGCTTCTTGAGCCCACTGAAGTGGTTACAAAATTCTAACCCAATCGTTCCTGATTTCATGGGCGGAATCAGGGCGAGGTGATCGCTTCGCGTAAAGATAGGAACAATCTGGCTGTGGATTGACCTGGCCCCTCTTATAAATTGGGCCATTTCCAAAAGTTTTTACGTGAAGCGGTTACCCTTCCTACGCAAAAGATCCCGTTTCATGCGCCTTCTCCGAGAATTTTATCCGGACCTTTAAAGCATGCGCATATTCTAAGATCTTGGTATTGTTGACCTTCGGGTTCTAAGTCTAGAGGGTTACTCGGGGGGTATATCTGCCGCCGTATCCATTGTGCCTACATGAGTCTTAAAATGAGATGAACGAAAAGTGTAGACGGATGATGTGCTAGGCATCTACACTTATTGTCTGGTCCGAGTGAAATGGGCTTTCGCTTTGCGACGTGGAACCAACATTCGGCTACGCCGCCTTATCAGTCACTCGGAATTTGGTCGCGGCTCCAGGAATTAGCTCCTGGAGCCGCGGTGCGGAGTAAAGGAGCTTTTGAAGCTCCTTTTTTTTTCACTCATGGATACGGAAAGATTGTTCGACTGGCTTCTCAGTAAGTGTGGGCTACCGCGCTTAAAACGTGAACGATTGGGATGCAGATTAATCAAACCCATACAATTGATAT